>PWVB01000288.1 GCA_003562365.1 Anaerolineae bacterium | reverse complement strand
GGTGCGCAGGCCGGACTCGCATGGCGAATTAACACCATTGAACGGGTGATGAGCCACCCCGATGTGCGCTCGATGGCCGATCGCATTTTTGATTTCAACCGGGTGATGTCGGAGCAGTCCATTTTGTTACCTGTGATTTCCGAGGCGCGTGAGGCTTTCGAGGCCAGCCCGGACGGTCAGCAGGCTCGGCGCTCGCAAACCTCCTGGGAAATTGTTGAACCCGCGCGCATCGTGCTGTCGCCGATGACCTGGCAGGAATACCTGTTCCTGGTTCACGAAGAACGTCCGGTGCGGGCCTCGACCGGATTGATGCCGTACAACCCCGGCGAGGAACTGCTGTGGCGGACCGGCCTGTGTGCCGGGTTTGAACACGGTGCCGTACAGGGTGACCTGATCTTTCAGGACAGCCTGATCGAACTGGTCCGCGACTACACCGGAATGCTGCGCTTTCGCATGCTCGCCGCCCAGAAGATCGTCTCGATGCCCGAGGTCTATGAGGGTCGCCTGGGCGTGACGATGAACGGTCAGCGCCTGCACGTGGACGACCGGATGATCCAGATCACCGCACCGGTGCGGTTCCAGGACGTGGAGCAGTGGGAACCCGCGCAGACACTGCCGTTGCCGGGGCGCTAGACGGTGGAACCTTTGCGCTATCCGGAATCAATCATCGCGCTCACCGAGGAGGTGATGAGTCAATTGCTGCTGTGGGCGTCCGAGCAGGGGGTCTCCGACATCATGCTTGCGCCCAACGATCCGGTCTGGATGCGTCAGCACGGTCGCTGGCACCCGGTCAGCGATCGGGATTGCGCCAGCTCCGAGATCAGCTACATCCTCGACCGGATCTCGCGACAGCCGAACGCGTCGGCCATGGCGATCTCCGGGCAGGATGTGGACTTCGGGTTCGAGGTACCGGTGGGGCGCGGCAAGCGTCTGCGCTTTCGTTGCAATGCGACCGGTTGCCGGGATCGCTGGGCTTCGGGCGTCACGATGGTCATGCGGACGATTCCCGAGCACCCCCCGGAACTCGCCTATCACAACATGCCGGACGCCATGCTCGCAGCCTTCCAGCCGGACTACGGCCTGGTGCTGGTGACCGGCCCGGTCGGCTCGGGCAAGACAACCCTGCTGTTCTCGGTCCTGCGGCACATCGCGCAGACCGAGTCGCGTCACATTATTACCTATGAGTCCCCCATCGAATACGACCTGACCTCGCTGCCCAATCGGCGTGGGCCGGTGGCGCAGACCGAGATCCCCCGGCACCTTGCGTCGTTCGAGGCTGCCCCGCGCAACTCGCTGCGCCGTGCCGGCGACATCGTGCTGTTCGGCGAGAGCCGGGACCGGGAGACCCTGAAGAACATGACCATCGAGGCCGAGACCGGGGTGGCCGTCTACTCGACGGTGCACACCAACTCGGTTGCCGAGACGATCTCGCGCATGGTTCGGGAATTCCCGCACGGTGAGCGCGAGGGCATGGCCGCCACACTGATCGCCGCGCTTCGATTGATCGTGCATCAGCGCCTGGTGCGCACCGTCGATGGCGATGGTCGGGTGCCCATTCGTGAGTACCTGGTGGTCGATGACGAGGTGAAGGACCGCCTGATCCACTGCTCCGTGGGCGACATGATCCCAGCCGTCCAGGCGGTCATGCACGCGCGCGGCAGCACCCTCAGCAGCGAGGCCCAGGCCGCGTTCGAGGCCGGCCGGATCAGCGAGCGCGACTATCTGATGATGAAGAAGACCTCCGGACCCAATCCACTGCAGGGAGCCCTCTGATGAATGAGTACCACTGGCGTTACACCAGCAATCGACTGCGGCTGTTCTCGTTCGATGCCGGCGTCTTCTTTCCGCCACTGCTGCTGGTCATCCATCCAGCCAAGGGGCACTGGACCTTCACCCTGCTCCTGTGGGCTTCGCTGGCGGCGGTCGCCATCCTGATCATTCTGGATCGCCGGGGCTTCACCATGGCCAACCTTTCGATCTTCCTGCGCGCGCGCATCGGGCAGTGGCTCGGTGGCGGCAAGCGTCCGGTCGAGTCCCACATCCATCTGGCTCGGCGTCGCGATTACGTCGACTGAAACAGCCATTTCATTTCACGAGAGGATTCACGCATGTCGATCAAGACCTTCGCCGTCGATGACGGCTACGCCTACACCAAGGTGGCCTGGATGAACGAGGACCGGCGCATCGAGACCATGGTCATTCCGAGCGTGGCCGCGATTGGCCTGCACCTGACCGGGTTCGATGGTGGTGGCAGCGGTGGCTACACCACCGACGATCTCAACTTCACGGTTTCGCAGTCGGTATCCAAGCCCCAGAGTACGGAGTTCGAGGACTACCCGTTCAGTCCGATGAACCGGGTGATCGTGCATCACGCATTGCTGGAGACCGGCAAGGTGCGCCCGGGGGACACCCTGGAGATCGCGTTGTCGGTGCCGATGAGCGTCTTCTACAGCCAAAGCAATGAGGAGCGCGAGCAGTTGCGTGAGCGGCGAGCCAAGTCCTTCGCGCACACAGTCTTTCCGGTCGGCGTCGATGATCCGGAACCCAAGAGTCTGGGCTTCTCCGCCGTCTCGGTGTACCCGGAGGCTGCGTCGGCCTTCATCGATTATCTGTTTGGCGACGATGGCAAAATGGTCAACGACAACCATGGACCGGTCGCGATTGTCGATGTCGGCGGCCACACCACCGACGTGGCGGTCATGCTGGAGGGATTCCAGATCGACCAGCGCCAGAGCGGCACCGATGAGATCGGCGTGCTCAACCTGATCCGCGGGATCGAGGATGGCGTGCGCTCGAAGTACAAGTTCCAGCCGTTCGCCGGACTGGCCGAGCGGGCCCTGCGCGAACCCGGAAACCGGGTGCGAATCCAGGGCAAGATCATCGACCTGTCGGAGATCGTGACGCGCGCCAAGCATGCGGTGGCCGAGGACATCTACCAGTCGGTGCAGCGACGGATCGGCGGCGCGCATGGCCTCGATGCGGTGGTCTTCGTCGGTGGCGGCGCGACCGTGATGAGCGACGTACTGAAATCCTACCCGCATGTCCAGGTGCCACCGGAGCCGCATTTCGCCAACGCGCGCGGGATGCTGAAGTACATGAACTACCTGCGATAAGGGGATTCAGGTGGCTGATCAACGCCGAAAGCGGGTGGTTCGGTTGCTGGCGGAGGACGGCCGGCTTCAAGCCTTGCTGTCTTTCTCTCAGGCCGAT
>PWVB01000125.1 GCA_003562365.1 Anaerolineae bacterium | reverse complement strand
CCTGCCGTATCCGGATCCCTTCCGTCCTCCCTTCGGCGTCGATGCGGAGACGGTGGGAAGCCGGTGCCTCGATCACCTCGCTGACCGTGTAGACGATCCCTACAGCGGACTTGGGCTTCCCGCCGCCGTGATCGTCGAAGCGGTCCTGGGCTCGGGTGGCATCGTCGTTCCGCCGCGCACCTTCCTCGCCAGCCTCGCCGCCTGGTGTCGTGCCCATGGCGTGCTGCTCATCGTCGACGAGGTGCAGACAGGATTCGGTCGAACGGGCGCGACCTGGTCCATCGAGCACAGCCAGGTCGTTCCTGACCTGTTGACCTTCGGTAAGGGCATCGGTGGCGGGCTGGCCGTCGCTGGAGTGCTCGGTGAGAGCGAACTGATGGGAGCGCTGCCTCCACGCAGCCACTCGACGACCTTCCTGACCAACGCACTCAACCTGGCTGCCGCGTCCGCGGCGATCGACGTCTTCCGCGACGAGGAGCTTGCGGAACGGAGCCGACGACTGGGGGAGCGGCTTCTCCACGAAGCAGAGGACGTGCTCGGAGCCAGGCCGGAGGTCGGTGAGGTACGCGGGTTGGGTTTGATGGTCGGGATCGAGCTGGTCAGCGATCGAAGGACCCGTGAGCCTGCTCCCGAACTCGCCGTCGAGGTGGTGGAAGCCTGCCGTTCCAGGGGGATCCTCGTCGCTGCCTCGGGGCGGTGGCGCAACGTGCTGAAACTCACGCCCCCGCTCGTGATCGATGAGCAGGATCTGTTGGACGCCATCTCCAGCATCGGTTCCGTGCTGGCCGAACGTGCACGATGAACGCTGACGTGCCTCCGAGTGGGCGCTGGGTCTGCGGTGCTCTGGGTACTCCGCCGACGGAGGTGTATGAACGACTCCGAGTGGCCATCGGCGCTCCGCACGAGCCGGTCATGCACGGGGACGGGTTGGTCGTCCACTCGCGGGGTCCACTGACCTCATGGCGTCACGGAGCGTCGTATGGACTCGCTTGGGGTCCTGCGGTCCGTCGCCTGTCACCGGTGGCGCGATGGCAGGACGTCGCGGACGATTGGCAATGCGCCGGTGTAGCCCTCGACGAACGACGGTCCGAGGTGGTCGTACACAGTAACGACGCTGGGACCTGGTCGGTCTACTACCACGTCGAGCGTGGCAGCATCCTGTTCGCGACGGATCTTGACGCCCTGGCGACCAGCCTCACGGTCCGTCTGCACGCGGACCCTGCGGCTTGGGGGCAGATCCTCTCCTCCGGCAGCGTGCTCGGTGGGCACACCCCGTTCGAGGAGATCCAGCGTCTCTGCCCGGATGAGGTACTCGTGGGGCACAAGCGACCTGAACGGAGGTCCCGCACCTGGCGCTGGTGCGAGTTCGGCCGGACACGAGCTACACCCGACGACGTCATCGCAGTTCTCGACACGAGCCTGGACGAGGTCGGGCTCCATCCCTTCCTCGTCCCACTGAGCGGGGGGTGGGACTCACGCCTGCTTGCCACGGTTGCTGCGAGACGCGGCCCGCAGGCCGTCAGGACCTTCACGGTCCCTGAACATCTAGGCCGGGCTGAGGAGGTCGAGTGGGCTCGCACGACGAGCCAGCGACTCGGGATTCCCAACAGCCTCGTGGAGTCGGATCGTGACTGGTGGGATGAGGTGCGCGATGCCTCCCAGGCGGTCGGCTTCCAGACGTCTCGCCACGAGTGGATCCTGCATCTGGGGCGGCACCTGGCAACCCTCGATGGGGTTGTGTGCGACGGGTTCGCGGGGGACGTTCTCCTCCGCAACCTCTACCTGCCGTCGCCGCTCTTGGCCGCTACGCAGTCGGATGCCCTCGAGATCCTGCGTACTCGGATGGTTCCCCACCTGTCCCAGGAGCTCGTCAGAGGTTCCGCAGCCAGGCAGTTGGATGAGCTTGCCGCTGAGCCACTTCGGCGGCAGTTCCTTGCCCTCCGCGACCATCCGGCGGGTCTCGAGCTCCTCGGATACCGGGTCAAGAGCTTGGGCGGCCCGGTGCAGTCGCCGACGCGTGTCACGGGTGGGTGGAGCCCGCTCGTGGTCCCGTACACCCATCCCTCGATGGTCGCGGTTGCCCTCGCCGTGCCATCCCATGACAAGCGGGAGGGCGGCTTCTACGCCGAGGTGATGGCGAGGCTGGAGCGGGGGGTTGGTCAGCTGCCCTCGACCAACGGTGTCACGCAACGGCGCCGCCACCACCGGCGACGGGACCTCGATCCAGAGGCGTTGGCCCAGCTCACTGAACGGCTACGTCATCCGGTCGTGGCTCCATTGCTGGGCGGGGAGCTGCGAGGTCGGGTGGCGGCCGGAAGGCTGGCCGACCTGCTGGCGGATAAGCGGTCCCGCGACCTAGTGCGAGGGCTCGTGCTCTTCAGTCTCTGGGCCGATCACTACGCGGAGCAGCTCGCGAGCGAGGGCACCCGACTGGTCGAGGAACGCCCGGATACGGCTGCCTCCGACGTGCCCCTCGCGCCTGCTCCGCCCGGAAGCGAGGTGCAGCGTTTCCGCCCCAGTTGGGTGGATGGCCAGCTCGTCGCAGGGCAATCTGTCGTCCGTCGCCTCGCGATCACGTCCGTCGAGGCAGATGGGTCGGGATGGGTCTGCGAGCCCGCTCACGGGGAACAACCGCGAACGTCCCAGCCGGGCGGCGCGCATCGCCGCACGGCGCTTGGCTTCGATGGTGTCATCCGTACCCGTGCGGATGCAGAGAGGTCCCTGGCCCTCGCGATGGACCAGCTCTCCCCAGATGCTCGTCTGGTGGTCTCGATGCGGTTGCTCGCACGTCGGCCTGGAGACCCGTTGCCGGATCCGGTCGGGGTGCTCGAGGAGTTCGCGCGTTCGTGCGAGATCATCCACTGGCAGGTCCGTGATGGTGCGTTGCTCCTGGTCCTACGCAGACGGGTCTCCGGACCCGGACCCATCCCGGCAGAGGTCATGGTCCCGATACTTGCGTCGGTGGTGACGGAACTCGAGATGCGGGCAGAGCAGGAGGGCAACGAGCACCGGCGGCTCACGACCGAGCAACGAGCCGACCTTGAGCGGCGACTAGATCAGGTGGAGAGGCTCGAAGCGGAGATCGAGCAGGCGGAATCGCGCGAGTCCTCTCTACGCGAAGGCGCCGAGCACCTACGCAGCGCACTGCAGGGGCGTGAGCAGACCGTTGCCCAACTTCGTGGCCGTCGAGCGGTCAGGGTGGCGGATGCTTG
>PWVB01000363.1 GCA_003562365.1 Anaerolineae bacterium | reverse complement strand
TAAAATGCACGTGGAGCAGATATCAGACTCTTCGGAGCAATCTGCGTCGAAACGTGAAAATATGGCTGCAGAAAGGCAGCCTTCCAAACCGTGTCAAGTTGGCACAGTTTGGTAAACCAGGTGACCCTCACCTGCGGATGAGTCGCAGAAGAACTGGTTGGACTATCGCGACACCAGCGGTAGGTGAAGGCGCAGCGGGAGCGTCGTATAGCGCCAGACGCCAGTTCTCCCCCCACTGTAGGCGCGGCCCTGTACTTCCCCGACAAGGTCTCGAAGCGGGATGGCCTCTAGTGGGGCCGCGATGGCCGTCCAGTGCTCTCCGCCATCGCTGGAACGGTAGAGTAACACCTCGGTCTGGACGTAAAGCGTACGGTCGTCGGCGTAATCTGGCGAGATAGCGATGCGCAGTGGCGGGTTTGGTGCCTGGGATGGGGGCAGTCCGGTGGTGAGCCGCGCCCAGGTCACGCCTTGATCGGTGGACCGGTAGACGCCGCTGCTGGTGGGCTCGCCAGGAGCGGTGCGCTGCGCCGTCGCCACCAGTGTCCGGTCGACGGCGTAATTAGGCGAGATCGCCAACGAGGTGACCTGCGTATCGGTGAGCAGACCGGTCGCGGCAAGCTGCCAGATCTCGGCACCTGGCGGCAGCCGCCAGAATCCGGCACCGCCCGCAAAGCGCGTGCCGTCAGCCGGATAGGTCGGCGGCAGGACGACGTGCCAGGCACCCAGACTGTGTGTGCCGGTGGGTGGCGTACCGACGGGCACCCACGTCTTGCCCAGATCGGTGGAGCGCTGGATCTCGCCGCGCTTGGTGGCAAAGACGCTTGGGTCCGCAGGGAATGCCGGTGAGAAAGCCAGCCCGCCGCCGGGATAGTCGGCGGAGTTAAGAAACTGCCAGCTGGTGCCGCCATCGGTGGTGCGGTAGAAGCCCAAGCCGGCGCCGACGGGGGCTGCTGCCAGCATAGTCTGATCGCGGCCATAGTTCGGAGAGAGCTCGAGATTAGCGATGCCGGCCCAGAGGCTTAGACCGACGTAACGCCAAGTCGCGCCGCCGTCCTCACTCTGGCGGACGCCGTGGTGCGTGGCTGCGGTGAGTCGCTGCGGCTCAGGTCCGCGCACCAGCCGGGTAACTTCCAGAGGCGCTATCCCAGCACCCTGAGCCCATGTGCTGCCACCATCACGGCTGCGGCAGACGCCGGTCGTGCTGCCCACCAGGAGCGTGGGCACTATCGGCCAGGCGGGGTCCAAGGCGATGGCGTGGACGTCAGGGCCCGGGTAGCCGGCTACAGCGGTCCAGTGTTCCCCACGGTCAGTGGATTGGTATAGGCCCTGCGGGCCTCCGGCAAAGAGCGTGTCGTCGGTAGCGAAGGCCGGTGAGATTGCCAACGCCTTGATCCGTGTCGTGTTAGTCGTCACCGCATGCGCGACCCACGCCGCGCCTGCGTTATTGGAAACGCGAACCACATCAACTCCCGCAGCGAAGATGGTGGCGTCGGCGGCGAACTGTGGCGAGATCGCAAGAGCGAAGGTGGTGGAGGTGAGGATCGGGGTCCACGAGAGCCCGTAGTCGGTGGTGCGGTAAACGCTGGCGTTGTTGTTGACGCTGGCGCCAGCGGTGAACGCGGTGCCGTCGGTGGCGAAGTGGGGAGAGTAAGCTATATCAGCCGAGGCAGCGACGCCAGGGTGCGTCCCCCAGCTTTCACCGCCGTCGTCGCTGACGTAGAGCAGCGGTGACACATAACCATAGCCCGCCATCACGTGCCTACTGGCGGCGAAGTCTGGCGCGACGGCGACGCTGGTGATGAATAGGTTCGGTCCGCTTTCGACGGCCTGCCAGCTCTGCCCTCGGTCGACGGAGCGAAACAGACCACTCCAGGTTGCGGCGAAAGCGGTCGAGTCGGTAGCAAACACTGGGGAGAAAGCAAGGTCGTGAAGCGCCAGCGTGGTGCTGAAAGCCTCATAGGGAGGGGAGACGGCAGTGGGGTGCCAATTCCATCCGCCATCGGTGGAACGTCGGATACCCAGCCCAAACTCGACGGTCGGATGACGCCATGTTCGATGCTCCCCTGACAGCACTAGGCGATCGTTGGCGAAGTCGGGAGAGATCGCCAACGCCAGCGCCATCCCCCCGCGCGGCCCGAGGTTGTGCCAGATTCCCACTTCCCGTTGCCCGTAGTCTATGGCGGCGATGAGGTGCGACGCCGTGAGAGGCAGCGGGGGGGCAAGGGGCTGCCACGGCCAGAGGGTGGTGAGGATGAGGACGAAACTCAACAGGAATGCGATTTTACCTAGCATAATGGCTCCCTTTCACAGGTTGCTGCAGAAACCTGCCAATGCAGGATGTTTGGGCTTGGAGAGACTGGAGGGAAGGCAGATAAACCCGATGTGCGTAAGCGTCGATGGGCGGTCCTGATGTTCGTAATACACACGGCTGGCTTTTCTGCTGCCTGAGGCTAAGTTGCCGTGAAGGTGGATTAGCCAGCCAAGCAACTCATAACTTAACTATACACCTAGTTGGTGTTGATGTCCAGCCAAAGGCCACCCCAGTTGTACTGTAGCCGGTGTGATCTGCACCATCTGCATCGTGCCCCCACTCTTACGTGGGCGGCGCTTCGACGAACGTCGCCAGATTGTCGGTAAGTAGCTCCGGCGTCTCCCAGCAGGGGAAGGGACCGACGGCCTCATGCATGACCAGCTGTGAGTCCTGGATGGCGCCGAGCACCGAATCCTGTTGGCCTCTCGATGCGTCGTCACTATGAACGCCCCAGATCAGAAGGGTCGCAGTGATGATATGGTGCAGTGCGTCCGAACGGTTCTCTTTATGGAAGCCCTGGTATACAGCCTACGGACCTCCAGACCCTGGCTGGAATCCCAGGGACGGTTTGTATGAGGTGTTCGAGGAACGGCTCCGGTATGGGCTGGAAGAGCGAGCGTGACCGAAGCTCGGCCACGAACGCAGGGGGTAGGGTCCTCGAACTCAGATGTGAGAAGCTACCCGAATGCATGTTCGCCTGATATGTCGACCAAACGGCACAAGGCACCTATCAGGACGAGCCCTTGCGTGCGGTCTGGTTAGTCTATTGCAGAATGGGGTATAGAACAGATTATTGGAAAAAGGGAAAAGGGCAGCTCGCAAAAGGGGGAGAGCAACGTATAGTAGTAGCCTGGGGAACAGGCTAGATAAGGGAGCAGCAGGGATGCGACGGCTGAGCAGAAGACAGCGCAAGGAATC
>PWVB01000397.1 GCA_003562365.1 Anaerolineae bacterium | reverse complement strand
TAAAACGCCCGTGGAGCAGATATCAGACTCTTCGGAGCAATCTGCGTCGAAACGTGAAAATATGGCTGCAGAAAGGCAGCCTTCCAAACCGTGTCAAGTTGGCACAGTTTGGTAAACCAGGAGATTGTGCATAGGTCTGCTGCGTCGCAGCCGTTAGACGTGCTGCTTGTTCTCACCTACTACCGCCCGCATACCAGCGGTCTCACCATCTATGCAGAGCGACTGGCACGGGGCCTGGTGGCGCAGGGGCATCGTGTAACGGTGCTCACTTCGCGCTACGATCTGTACCTGCCCGGTCGGGAGAATCTCAACGGCGTACAGGTCGTGCGGGCGCCCGTGCTAATGCGGGTCAGTAAGGGCGTGGTGATGCCGACCTTCGGCTTCTTGGCCTGGAAGTATGTGCACAAGGCCGACGTCATCAGCCTCCATTTGCCGCAGTTCGACGCGGCAGGTGTAGCACTGCGAGGTCGGCTGCTGGGCAAACCCACCCTCCTCACCTATCACTGCGATCTGGAACTGCCACCAGGGCTCTTCAACCGCACCGTGAACCGCGTGGTCCTGATGATGAACGATCTCGCAGGTCGGTTCAGCCATGGTATCGTAGCCTATACACAAGACTTTGCTCGCCACTCCCCGTTTCTGCAGCGGTTCCGCGACAAGCTGCACATCATTCCGCCACCAGTATCGATGCCGGACATGACCGAGTCCGGCATCGCGGCCTTTGCGCATATGCACAATCCCGAGGACAAGCACCCAGTCCTCGGGATGGCTGCCCGCTTGTCTGCGGAGAAGGGCGTTGAAGTCCTGCTGCAGGCATTCCCGAAGATCCTCGAACGCTATCCCGACGCGCGGATTTTCTTTGCGGGACAGCACAGGAATGTGTTAGCCGAGGAAGACTACGCCCAACGACTGATGCCCAGGATTCGTAGGTATGAGGAGTCCGGGCAATGGAAGTTCCTCGGCATCCTTGACGCTGTCCGAATGGCTGCGTTTTATCCCAACCTGGATGTGATTACAGTCCCCAGCCTCAATTCGACGGAGTCCTTCGGGCTGGTTCAGGTCGAAGCAATGTTGTGCGGCGTGCCCAGTGTCGCCAGTGATCTGCCCGGTGTCCGACAGCCGGTGCTGCAAACGGGCATGGGCGAGATCGCCCCAGTGGGCGATCCCCAGGGCCTCGCCGAAGCGATCCTGAAGGTGTTGGACAACCGGGAGGCCTACGTGCGCTCACGGGAGGAAATCGCGGAACGGTTTTCTGCTGAGCGCACAGTGACGGCGTACGACAGCCTGCTGCAGACAATGCTGACCGACGCCGAGTCCGTCAGTTAGCGAGCTGGCCATCCTTAAGCTGCAGGATCATATCGACGTAGTCATCCACCAAGGGGTCGTGGGAGGCCATCAGGATCGTGATGCCCTCCTCAGCGACAATGCGCTGGAAGAGCCCAAGAATTTCCCGAGCGGTCTCGCTGTCTAACTCCCCGGTAGGCTCGTCGGCGAATATCAACAGCGGACGATTGACCAGAGCACGGGCAACTGCAACCCGCTGCTGCTGCCCTCCTGAAAGCTCATAGGGCCGGTGCTCAACCCATTTGCGCAATCCAACCAGATCCAGACAGTACATCGCCCGATCGTGACGCTCACGGGCGCGCACGCCCTTGATTCGCAGCATCAACTCCACATTCTCATAGGCGGAGAGGGTAGGCAGCAGCCCAAACGACTGGAAGACAAAACCCAGCTGTTCACGACGCCACTGCGTGAGCTGCCGGTCGTTCAGCTTCGCCAGATCATAGCCCAATACGGAAACCTGACCGCTGGTGGGTCGATCGAGACCGCTCAAGCAGTTGAGCAGCGTCGTCTTACCACTACCCGACCGCCCTTTCAGCGCGATGTAATGACCGGGCGATATCTGTAAGTTCAGGCCCCGTAACGCCGGGACCTCAATATCGTTGCCAATCCTGTAAACGCGCCACAGATTGTCCGTCTCGATGGCGTTCTTAAACTCAGCCACCTCCAACATCACGGCCATATCACTCTCCACGCTTCCCTAAGAACTGGCCTCGCGCCAGACGGTTCAAGAGGCCGCTCAGACCCCGAGCCTTCTTGGCCTCCTCGAGATCCGTTGCCAGGACCTCTGCGTCTCGCACATGTCCCAGATCGGCGTTATCGGCCGGCAGGACTAGAATACCATCCTCCCGTAACTCGAGGCGTGCGCGGCCCTTGATGCCAAAATGTGCCAAATACTCCTTGGGAATCTGCAGTCGCCCGGCAGAATCCAGCACGGTGAGCTCCTCGAAGATCTCCTCAGGTTCATCGTAGATCGACCCGGCGTTCAGACCCGCCAACCCATTGCCGTTGGATCGAGACCGGACCGTCTCTGTCGCCAACCGACCATCACGAATCGCCACTACACGATGCACATGCCGGGCGATGCTGGGATCGTGGCTCACGATCAGTGTGGTCACACCCAACTCCTGGTTGAGATCATTGATCAGCTCATAGATGGTCAGTGCGGTGACCGAATCGAGCTCTCCAGTAGGCTCATCCGCCAGAAGCAGCTTCGGCTCGTTAGACAGAGCGACCGCGATCGCCACGCGTTGCTGCTCACCACCGGAGAGCTCAGCAAGACTGTGATGCATACGATCGCCCAATCCCACGAGGTCCAGCAATTCTACCGCCCGCTGCGTGACCTTGCGCCCGGCTTGGCCCGCCAGCGTCATAGGGAACTTGACGTTTTCCAACGCATTGAGATACGGTATGAGGTTTCGGGCACCGTGCTGCCAGACGAATCCCACTTCGGTACGCCGATATTGGTTGAGTTCCCGGTTCGAAAGCTTCAGTAGGTCCTTCCCATCAACCCAGGCGCGGCCTGCCGAAGGGCGATCCAGCCCTCCAAGCACGTTCATCAACGTCGATTTTCCGCTACCGCTGGCGCCCACGATTCCGAGGAGCTCCCCCGGCTGAACAACCAGATCCAGCCCCTGAAGAGCAACGACCTCCAGGTCAGCAACCTTGTAGATCTTGACCAGGTTGTCGCAGACGATAAAGGCCCTCGATGATGCTTCAGCGGACGCCGCGTCTACAGCGGAACCTGTCTCGACCAATTCTGCCATCATTTACTCCCTCTGCACACCCTCGATACCGGCAAATCCCTAAGGTTAAGGCGCCAGCACGCTTTGTCCCTCGCTCAGACCATCCAGAATCTCGATGCGATCCCGGGCGCGTATGCCCACCCGCACGTCGACGCGGCGCTGACCGCCGTCTTCTTGGATGACCACAAAGGATCGTCCCTCAAAGCTCCGCACAGCCTGCGGGGGAAGCCAGAGTGCGTCCTCGGCGCGATCGAGTTCGACGGTCATCCGCAGTCGATCACCGATATTGGACGTCGATACACGTTCATCCATCCCTTCCAGCGTGATGCGCACCGACGTATCCTCATCCTGAACGCCAGCAATGCGCCCACCACCGCCATAGGGATACGGCATACGGCGAATAGCCCCGCTCATATGATCACCCGGGCGGTTCACAAACTCAGCGATGACCTCCATCCCCTCGGAAAGCTGACTCTTCTCGCTGTCCGTTAAATCCGCGCTTACCTCCAGCTCTGAAGGATCGGCGATGATCATCATCGTGTTGTAGCCCTGAATCTGCCGCCCCTCCATCAGACTGATCTGCAGGATGATACCGTCGAAGGGAGCCACGATGCGTGCGTCACTGAGCTGATCGAGCAAGCGATTGAGTGAGAGCTGCGTACGGGTCACGTCCAGACCAGCCTCGATCTCGGACATACGGAGCTGCGCCATATCGAGATCCATCTCCGCCAGTTCGACGTCGTAGACGTTGCGTTGGCGGGCGTTGATTGCGTCCTGATACTGCGCCTCAGCCATCTCAAGGTTCCATTGCGCCTCTTGAACCGCATTAGCGTAGCCCTCACGGACTTCAGGGCGCTCCCAGGAGCGATCAAGTGACTTATTGTACTCATCCTGGGCGTGGGCAAGCCGTGTTCGAGCCCTTTCCAGGTTAATGCGCGATCCGGTGATCTGCGTGTCACTATTGCTCGCCAGTAGCTTTGCCAATCTCAGTTCCGCTGCCCGTAAGCTGTTCTGAGCCTCCGTCATGCGCCGATCGTAGTCCATCTGCACCGCCAACAGCTCCGCTTCGCGCTGCGTGATCTGGTTCCTGAGATCGGTCACCTCTAACTCAGCCAGCACATCGCCTTCCTGCACCTCATCACCACGCGCAACATACACGCCATCTACATAGCCATTGGTCCGAAAGAAGAGGGTCTGCTCCCGAATCGGCGCCACCCGCCCCTGAAACTCCATCTCCAGGACCACATCGCCGCGCTGCACGTCATAGGTGGGATTTGTCGGTACAATGGAGGTAGGAATAGGCGTCGGTGTTGCTTGTGTACCGCTCCCACTCGCAGTCCCTGAAGCGCAGGCGACTGAGCCCAACAGCATACCGACCATAACCAGTAATGAGATAAAAGCAGCCAGTCTCCGTCGAATCATCAGCTCGAAACCTCCTACAAAGTTCGGGTCGATCCCCACGACTGTAGCTTACCACAAACAAACGCAAATAGAAGGATGTGCCTCCGATCCCGCTGGTTATGCGTGTGCCTGAGCAGCAACCCGCCGCCGTTCGCGCACCTCAGCATAGCGCGGTTCGAACTCATTTTGGACTTCATTCAGCTCTCGGTAGAGCCCGCCCTCTGTCATCAGCGCTTCGTGAGTGCCCATCTGAGTGATATGGCTCCCTTCCAACACGACGATCTTGTCAGCACTTCGAATCGTGGACAGACGGTGTGCGATGATGATCGTTGTCCGTCCCACCATAAGGCGCTCCAAGGCCTCCTGAATCAGCAGCTCCGTCTGCGTGTCCACCGAGGACGTGGCCTCATCCAGAATCAGAATTGGAGCGTCCTTCAGCACCGCCCGCGCTATGGCCAGGCGTTGCTTCTGCCCACCTGAGAGCTTGACCCCCCGCTCACCGATCAGTGTATCGTAGCCGTCAGGAAGACCGACAATGAACTCGTGTGCGTTGGCAATGCGGGCAGCTTCAACCACCTCCTCTTCCGACGCATCGAGGCGACCGAAGAGGATATTATCCCGCACCGATCCGTGGAAGAGGAAGACATCCTGCAACACAATGCTGATCTGGCGCCGCAGGCTCTTGAGCGTCAGGTCTCGAATGTCGTAGCCGTCCAGCTTAACCGTTCCCTCGTTCACGTCGTAGAAACGGGGAATCAGACTGGCCAGCGTGCTCTTGCCTACGCCGGTCGGGCCAACCAAGGCCACTACATGACCAGCGGGTATGTGAAGGTCGATATCCTCAAGCACCGGCTGTCCCTCGACATAGCGGAAGCAAACGTTCTGGAACTGGATCTCGCCCTCCGCACGTCCCGGCAGCGCCACCGCATCAGGATTCTCGGTCACATCCGGATCCTCCTGGAGCAGATCGGCGACCCGCTCCGCGCCCGCCATCGCGTGCTGGATGTTCTCCAAGGCCCCACTTAGAGCACGCACCGGCTGGTAAAAAAGGTTTAGGTAGAGGAAGAAAGCCACCAGGTCCTCCAGCGGTAATGTCTGCGCGAGAACCAGCCGTCCACCGAAGTAGATTAACACGATGGTGCCCAGTGATGAGGTGAATTCAACGAAGGGATGAAACGTCGCCATCAGCCGCAGCGCGCGCAACAGCGAGTCGCGGTAGCGGTTGATGTGATCGCCAATCCGATCCGCCTCAACCTCCTCGCGGGTGAAAGCTTTGATCTCGCGAATGCCTGAAAGATTGTCGTTTAATATCGCATTTAGATCTCCCAGCTCTTTCTGACGTTCACGAAAAGCCGGACGCACGTACTTCGAGAATCCACGGGCTGCCAGGATGATGAAGGGAATCGGAATGAGTGTCAAGAGCATCAGCTGCAAACTGTAACCCAGAAGAATAACAGCAACTCCAACAAACATCATCACATTGACGATGGTATCTGGGATAGCGTGCGCGATCAGCGTCTCGAACATATCGGAGTCATTGACCATACGTGACATCAGATCGCCCACCTGACGATCCTCGTAGAAGCGCAGAGATAGTCGCTGGAGGTGTCGGTAGATATCTTTGCGCGCGTCGGCCACCGCACCCCAGCCTGCCACATGAGACATATAGCTGCGCAGGAAACGCAGAACGCCACGGGCAAGGAAGAGCAAGAGGGCGACGACCGCCAGGCGACCGATGACGCTGGCCGGCGTGATCGCCAAGGGATCTCTGATCCCCAAGAACGCTAGAGAGACGATAAACTCGGCGGACGGCTCGTAGGCAGCTGGATCCGTGAAAGGTCTCTGGACAATCGCGGTCATCTCCCGAATGACCTGTGGATCCAACAACTGCACGCCGGTGAGCAGCAACATGCTCACCATCGTGATGATCAACGGCTTTCTATGGTTACGCGTGTAGCCAAATAGAAACTTTAGTGTTTTCATGTCTAACCTTCGCTATAGTATCGTGTGAGAATCGTCCTGCTGCGGCGAAACCTGACTTGGCAATCAGGGATTCAGGTCCCCAGCACGTCGACAAACTGGCGCTCGTATAACTCGCGATACAGTCCGTCTTGAGACAACAGTGCCTCGTGGTCGCCTCGCTCCACAATCTCACCGTCGTCGATGACGCAGATCATGTCGGCCTTGCGAATCGTGCTCAGTCTATGGGCAATCACGACGGCAGTTCGTCCTGCCAGCAGCCGATCCAGCGCGTCCTGAATCAGCGCCTCGGTCATCGTATCGACACTGGAGGTCGCCTCGTCCAAGATCAGGATCTGGGGATCGGCCAGCACAGCGCGCGCAATACAAAGCAGTTGGCGCTGTCCCAACGAAAAGTTGACCCCGCCTTCCTGAATCTCTGTCTCGTACCCATCAGGCGTGCGCCGGATAAACTCATCAGCGTTTGCCAGGCGGGCGGCCTCTTTCACCGCTGCATCGGAAGCCGCCGGATCACCAAAGCGGATATTGTCAGCAATCGTGCCAGGGAACAGAAAAGGATCCTGCGGCACGATGCCCATCTGCCGCCGCAGAGACTGTTGCTCAACGTGACGGACGTCAATGCCATCCACCAGCACTGCGCCTTCGGTCACGTCATAGAACCGAGCAATCAGATTCGAGATGGACGTCTTTCCGGCCCCAGTGGGCCCCACCAAAGCGATAGTCTCTCCAGGTTCAATGGTCAGATTGACGTCGCGCAACACGATCTCATCATCTCGATAGGCGAATGTGACATCGCGAAACTCGACCTGCCCCTCGATCGGTGGCATCGATGGAGCATCAGGCGGATCAGGCACACCGGGCTCCGTATCCAGTAGCTGCAGCACGCGCTCACCGCCCGCCATCGCCGACTGCATAGTCGTGTAGATCTGGCTGAGCTCGCGGATCGGGCGGAAGAACTGTGTCACATAAGACAGGAAGGCGAACACCACGCCCAAGGTCAGTGCTTCGCGGACAACGGCTCTACCGCCGAACCAGAGCACCACCGCCATCGCCACCGTGCCAAGGAACTGCACGGCGGGCATAAAGGTAAAGGAGAGCGCCATCGCGCGCACGTGAGCGTCACGGTTCGCCCGGTTGACCGCGTCAAACCGCTCCTGTGTCATATCCTCCTGGGCAAACGCCTGAATGACCCGCATACCGGCCAGATCCTCAGCTAGGTCACCGATGACCTCGGCAACCGTCGTACGGGTCTCACGATAGGCCCGTTTGGCGTAGCGCGCATAGATCGACGTTGCGATCACCATGAGCGGCACCACGCTGAAGGTCAACAAAGCCAGAACTGGGCTCATCGAGACCATCACGATGACGATACCGAACAGCGTCAAGACATCGCTGGCGATATTGATCAATCCCTGAGAGAGTAGGTCGTTGATTACACCGACATCGCTGAAGATTCTGGAGAGGGTAACCCCGATAATGTGCGTGTCATGGTAGCCCAAATGTATATCCTGCAGCTTCCGAACGAGCTGGGCGCGCATGTCCCCAAGTACGTCTTGCCCAGTCTTCGAGAGCAGATATTGCTGCGCTGCTGAGGCAACGTAAAGGCCCACAAAAGCGGCGGCCGTGATGAGCGCAATGCGATCCAGTCCAGCAAGGTCTCCATTGGCGATATGATCGTCAATCGCGATCTTGACCAGATAGGGCGCCGCCAGCCCCAACCCGGAAGTGACCACCATTAGGAAGAAGGCCCCCACCATGCTGCGCCAATAGGGCTTGATGAAGATCAGCAGGCGCGCCAAGATGCGCAGGTCAAAAACGCTCGATTGCTCCTCATCCTCCTTGCCCAAACTGCGCAACATGCCTCGGGGCCCGCGACCCATACTGGTTGTACCGACAGAAAAACTCATTTCCCCTCCCTATGAACCGCTAATGGCAGGTCGCAGCCGCTTAGCATCCCGCGCCAGAGACGCCTCGCGCTGTTCCAAAAGTTCCTCAACCTCCTGCGGGCGCAGCTGGCGCTCGTAGATGTCAGCGTAGAGGCCGGAGCTGTGCAAAAGCTCCGTGTGCGAACCCCGCGCCACGATCTCACCCTTGTCGAGAACCAATATCTGATCGGCCATCCTGATCGTGCTGAGGCGTTGCGCAATTACAAACGAGGTCCGCCCCTGCATCAGCCGCTCCAACGCCTTCTGGATCAGACGCTCCGTCTCAGTGTCCACGCTGGCCATAGCGTCGTCCAGAATGAGAATACGCGGATCCTTCAAGAGCGCGCGCGCGATGGCGACCCGCTGCTTCTGTCCCCCTGATAACGTTGAGCCGCGCTCACCGACGTAGGTCGCATAGCCGTTGGGCATCTCCTCGATGAATTCGTGGGCCTGAGCCGCTTTGGCAGCCGCGATGATTTGCGCCTCGCTCGCCTCAGGGCGCCCAAAAGCAAGATTCTCCCGAACCGTCGCTGCAAACAGCGTGGTCTCCTGCAGAACAATACCGATCTGACCCCGCAATGACTCCAGCGTGAGATCCCGCACGTCGTGGCCATCGATGGTGACTCGGCCCACGCTGACATCGTAGAATCGCGGTATTAGGTTGATGATCGTCGACTTGCCCGAGCCGGTGGTGCCCAACAGTGCCACGATCTGACCTGGAGGAGCATCTATGTCGATGTCCTTCAGCACCATCCGACGCCCAAAGTAGGCAAAGGAGACCCCCTGGAAACGCACGTGACCTTCCGCCTTCGGCAACGGCATTGCATCCGGCGCCTCCTCCACCTCCGATTCAGCGTCCAGGATCTCAAAGACCCGCTCGCCACTGGCCGCTGCCTCGGTAATGAAGGGCACCAGCCGTCCCAGCATTCGGATGGGTCCCGCCAGCTGGCTCAGATACGCGGTGAAGGCTAGCAGATCTCCAAAGGTCAACCCGCCATGGATCACCAACCGCCCACCGTACCAGATGATGAAAATCGATCCGATGTTAGTCAGAAAGACGACCGCCGGATCGTTTAAGGCGCGAATCAGGACGGACCTCTCCACCATATCAAACCAGACTGCATTCTGCTCATCAAAGCGATCGATCTCCGCCTTCTCCTGGGCGAAGCCCTTGACCACCCGCGCGCCACGCAGATTCTGCTCAACCCACGTCGTCATCTCTGATACCTGGTCGCGAATAGCCCGCCATAGCGGGCGCATCTTCTTTGAATACCAGTAGGCCTGAACCAGCAGAACCGGCATCGAGATCAACGACAGCAGTGCCAGCCGCGGGTTCATCAGCAGAAGGACGACGACGGTCATAATCAAGAGAGCGAGGCCCTCCACCAACCGCATAGTAGCGCGTCCGTTCAGGAATCGGAGACGATCCACATCATGCATCGCCCGGGCCAGTAGTTGTCCGGCCTCGGTCCGATCGTGGTAGGAGAAGGAAAGGGAGGAGAGCTTCTGATAGAGCTCGTTACGCAGATCGTAAGCTACCCCTTGCGAGGCCTGTTCAATCCATTTCCCCTGGAAGAACCCCAACACGCCCTGAAGCAGGGTCAGCCCCAACATCGCCAACACCAGTCGGGTCAGCAGAGGCATGTTGCCCTCAGCGATTCCGCGATCAACGATGCCACGTATGAACTGTGGGTTGATCGTGGAGAGGACGCTAATAATAAACAACAACAGGTATCCTCCGGCGGTGACCCGCCAGTGGGACCGTAGATATCGGAAACTGCGGAGCAGAACTTTCAGATCGCTCGGGTTTTGTCTGGCTTTCTCACTATTGGAACTCATGGGGATCAATCTCCATTATCGCGATCAGCGTCTCAAAGGCCTGATCAATATAATCAAGTTTGTCGGGCGGCAGCGAAGTCACACGCTCCCGCAGCAGGGGAATGCCGCCCAATGGCGTCTCCGCGGCAACCTGCTGCCCCTTTGCGGTGAGCTCAACAAAGACAACCCGGCAATCGTCGGTGGAGCGACGGCGCGTGACATAGCCGGCATCTTCCATACGCGAGACCAACTCTGAGCCAGAACTGGCACTCATAAACAGATACGCCGTGATCTGCCCGACGGTCAGGGGGCCAACCTCGTGCAAATAGCGCAGCGTAGACAGTTCGCGGCCCCGAATACCCTCGCAATGAGCCCGCCGACCATAGCGACGCACATAACGGTAGAGAACGAGGAACTTCTGGATGACATCCAATGCGGGACTTTGAATCTCTCGGCCCATCCGACCTCCTTCCGGCACACAGACCACGAAACCGCCCAACTTAAAACATTCGGTGCCGAAATATTCGGCACCGAAATATGGTAGCAGATCAACCAAAACAGTCAAGCCCACAGCCTTCACATAGCGACGAGCTCCGTGAAATCTGTACCAGCGAGCGCTTCGCAGAGCGCGCTACGTCGCTCCAAAGGCAGGGCAGCTCGCGGCAAGCGCGGCGCGCCGCAATTCAACCCAGTCAACCGTAACGCCTCGAAGAGCGCGCCCCAGAAGCCGTAGTCCTGCAACACGCGCGTCACACGGTTAACGCGCAGCTGAAGGTCCCGGGCTCGCAACACCTCACCGATCTCATAAGCCGATCGAATCTCCCTGTAGACACCCGGCATCAGGTTCAGTGTAGACCCGATATTGGCCGGGGAGCCGACCATCGCAGCGAAGAGACACTGCTCATCCATTCCGGAAAAGATCGTCCAGCCAATAGCGCGCATTCCAACAATGGCTTGCAGCTCGTGTATGTTCGGGCCGGTGTACTTGGCGCCTGCAACCGTCGGAATGCGCTCAAGCAGTCCTGACATCAGAGAACGAGCGTCCGCCTCACCACCGAAGAGGTAAGGATAGAAGGGCAAGTCAGGAACCGCTGCAGCAATGGCCTCGTAGTGACGGTAGATTTCCTCAAGGCCTCTGCCGAAAGGTGGCAGGATACTCGCTACGCCGCTGGCGCCCAGATCGCGAGCATGCTCGGCTAAGGCCACGGCGTGCCGCGTCGCCACAGTTCCCACGTGGACAATCACAGGGACTCGGTCGTTCACAACGTCCATCACCACCTCAGCGACCCGCCGACGCTCCGGTTCCGACAGGAAAACCCCCTCGCCGGTAGAGCCACACAGATAGAGGCCCCCTATCCCCTTCTCGAGAAGATGGGTACTCAGATCGCGCAGGGCCGACACGTTGACCCCGCCGTCCTGAGTCGATGGGGTCAGCAGCGCCGGCCAGGCACCGTGAAACTGATCAGCCACAGACGCATCCCCTTTCCGGCCAGCGTCCCACGATCAAACCTCGTCGGGGTGCAGCCGTTCGAGCCGCTCAGCGTGATGGGCGCGCCCCGTCTCCCGCAGGCGCTTGACATACGTCGGCAGCTGGTAGCGGGTATGCGAGGGCCCGCCCTCTCGCAAAACCGTCATCAGAGGATCAATGTTGGTCCGGCTGCGGAGCATCATCGTATGTTGCCAGTCTGCGAGCATACCCATCGCACGGTTCACGAGATCAGACCGCTCCGCCGCGATATTCACCTGTTGATAGGGATCCTGGGTCAGGTTAAAGAGCATCACCGGCGCCATATTCTTATGGCCATCGTGGTAAGTCCGCAGACAGATGAAAGCCTCACCCCCATCGTCAAAACGCACACCGCGCTGCACCGACCAGGCGCCCTGGCTGAGGACCAGGTAATCCCGACCGCACACCTCACCGGATCGGAAAGCCTCGGCAAATGAGACACCGTCCCAATTATCTGGCACAGTCTCCCCAGCCATCTCGATCAGGGTGGCCGCCCAGTCAAAATG
>PWVB01000479.1 GCA_003562365.1 Anaerolineae bacterium | reverse complement strand
CTTCCTGATGTTCAAGCTGGAATCCCACGTATAGTACTGATGGTACAGAGCAGGAACAAATAGCTCTGTCGCTCCAGCGATGAACGCGTTGTAGGACTGCGTGAAGCCACCAGCGGCGCTCTGATTATCGACCACAATCAGCGGCGTCCCTCCCGTAGCGCTAACCTCGGCCGAACCGGTGCATCCCACCGGCAGCCCAGCCGGTGGGTTCGTCTCCAGGTCGAAGTGGACAGCAGCGCCTGGCGCAAGATCCGCCTTGGTGTGCTGCGCCGTGCTTCCGTCAGCACAGGTGTAGTCCACCGTCACGTTGGTTGCACTGTCACCCGCGTTCTGGATCGAGATGAGACTGTTCCAGTTGTAGAACTCGTACACGACAGAGGGGACGAAAACGGCATCGGCTCCCGGGGCGTCCCCAGAATAGCTGCCCGTATAGAAGATGGTCCCCATTTCGCCGATCATGTTGGTCACGGCCACGATGTCCTGGTCAGACGAGATCACGACCGAGTACCGTCCATCGTCCAAGTCCGGTATATCAGGCACATAGACCTCGAACGACGAGCCTGGGTGCAGCGTAAACGGATTTGGCTGGTCAAGGTTCAACGGGGAGGGGACGTGTTCTGTGCCATCCTCCTCATAGAATACGATCAGGACCGTTGCTTCCTCCGAACCCCTGTTCTGTACGGTGAAGGACGAGTTGTCGACGTCCCCCAGTTGCGCTGACGCGGGCAAAGCCGCCAGGATCAGAGCGACGGCGAGAATCAAGCCTATTAGTGTTCTCTTCACGATGACCTCCATGTCAGTAGTGTACTGTAGCGCTTGGGAGCGCTTGGGAGCGCTCCGTCAGCTCGTATACAGATATTATCCGCCGTTTTATAGCTTAGGTCAATAACCCCTTAGGGTAATCCCGATGCAAATCTACCCGCATACCACGCGATGGCAAGTGCCCAGACGACCTCTCCCACCGTCAGGAGCAGCCGGAACAAGATCGAAACCAAGGCAGCTACGGAGAACGGCATCAACCCGCTCAGAAGCATCGCTAACGTGACTTCCCGTAAGCCCATCCCCTGCACCAGTAACCCCGCCACAAGACCAAATGCCCCAGCGGCTCCCCAAGCCCCAATCACCCTCGGGAGATCCATCAGCGACACCGCTGTGACTGAGTTGGCTACAAGGAAGAGGATTCCGCCCCCTCCGATCCAGGCCAGCATCGACGTCCCCAGCAAGAGCATTACATCGCGAGCCCCGAAGTCAACGGACACTGAGACCCCCACATGCCTCAGCAGTCGTACTGCTCCGTGGCACAGGATCGGTGCCAAGATCGGAGCCACAATAGCCAGAAGGAAGACCACTACCGCCGGACCTGCGAGAGATCTTTCGAGTCTCAACTGAGTCGCGCCTGTTGTCAGAATGTAAGTGAGCCCACCCGAGAGGATCAGGATGATCGTCTCCACACCTGTCGCCGCCACTACCGCCGGGGCGTCGACCTGTCGCTCTCGGTACATGGCAATGCGGCTCGCCACGTACCAGATGAAGCCAGGTATCCGCTTCGGTAGGCAGGATAGACAGTACACACGGATGTTCTGCCCTCTGTTATCGAATCCCGCGACGCCGGTCATAATCTTGTGCCAGTTCCAGGCGATGGGCAAGAACCCAAAAGGGTAGCAAAGGAACGCTAGCCCCAAGAAGCGATAGTCAATGTCACGAACGTGTGGCTCCAGTGTATCCCACCCCTGGACGACAGCGTAACCCAAGAAGAACAGGCTGCCCGCCAGCACCAGAAGGCTCGCAATCAACCGCGCTCTGTGGCGGAGGGGTCCTGGCAGACGCACCCAGATCAACTCAGTGATCGTTTCTCGCATTTGTCTCCTGCCTGATTCCCACCGAATAGGCCCGCACGCGTACCCCTCGGAAAGACCGATCGAGTTCCAACTGCCCATGGTCCTGAAGCCAGCTGACCAGATGGCCCTCTGGGTCCCAGAAGCCCGCCGTGAAGTCTACGAGCCAGATTCGTTCGTGCTCCAGGGCCAAGGGCGCAAGAGTCTCGTGGGCGATATCGGCAGTCACACGCTCGCCTTGCCATCCGCCTGCTATGATATCGTAGCCTGGGGGATATCCCGCATACGCAGGCATTGGACTGAGGTACACATCAAGCGTCCCCTTGCCAGCAGCCGGATTCAGAAACAGCAGGTCTCCTTCCTGGTAGTTCTTCTCGATGACTCTGGCGGCCTCTCGCCATCCGTCCTTGCTGGGTGACAGGCCCATACTGATCGTGGATCCTAAGGTAACGACGATCAGGGCCCCTAGCAAGATCCATCCCAGAGCGCGGTGTTGCCCTGTCAGCACGCTGGAAAGCAAGATGAGCATAGGGGGTACCAGCAAGAGAAACTGCTTAGGCTGGAAGATAGGGTATACTTGTGAGATCCCCGTGATCGTGACGAAAGGCACTCCAAACAATAACCAGAGAAAGCAGTATCTAGTTGGTCTACGAGTCCTGAGCGATCCCAAGATCAGTACTAGCGCAATCAGGATCAGACCCCCATCGAGCACGGCGCTGCTCCACCAAGTCCCTGAGTCGCCTAATACCATCCAACGCAACGTGTGGTGCAAGTCTCTGGCGGTGGGGGAGTGAATCCAAGTCATCGTGTGGGTGCGCGCTTGGTACAAGGCCGTAGGCACCCACGGAGCGAAAAGCATCGCCACCGCCGCTTGTGCACTAACCCAACGAGTCAGACGTGCGCCGTCCCGGCACAATAGCCACCGGCCCAGCACATAGATGCTCTGGGCAATAAGAACGAAGACGGCGAAGTAATGGGTAAACAAAGCGAGCAGCGAGACGATTACGTGGACAAACCAACCTTTCTCGCGGTGCGTCATCCGCCACGTCGTAAAGCACGATAGCGTGGTGAAGAGAGTGAGCAATGCGTACATACGGACCTCTTGCGAGTACCAGACATGAATCGGCGAACACGCCAGCAGCAGTCCGGCCACTGATCCCTCTGTCCCGCCCAGTAAGACTCTAGCGAGCAGTACCGTAACTGCGACGCCTAAGACCCCGAACAAAACCGATAAGTATCGCGAGTAGAACACCGATTGACCGGGTAACAGCCAGCTGCGCAAGATGAGATAGTATAGGGGCGGATGCTGATCTGCGGCTGTCCCACGGACGATGTCGTGAACACCGTGTCCGGCAAGAGCCAAAGAGTAACCCTCATCTATCCACAGGCTCTCCGACT
>PWVB01000084.1 GCA_003562365.1 Anaerolineae bacterium | reverse complement strand
CGGCGGTCAGGCTAACGCCTAACTCCGCTGCCAGTAGTTCGCGCAATCTAATCGCTTCTTGTGTCAATCGGACGCTGGTCTGTGTCTTGTTCATACTCGTATTGTACCACGAAATGAACTATGTTCAACCTTACGGAATGCACAGGGGAACCGCATTCCCCTCCCCGTTAAAACGGGGAGTCCCCTGCGGAGAAATCTATGGGCGAAGCCAATGACACCTAGCCGGTAGTTTGGGCTAATGGTTTGTGTCCTTTCCTAAAAGGTCGGGTTCGAGTGGCTAATTGACAAATCGTTGACACGCATGAATCGTGGCACAATGACGGCCGTGGGATTACGCGCCCCGTAGCTTGAGGAAGTGTTGTAGGGAACGGTCTGTTGCGAGAGCCAGGCTAACCGGTCACCAAAGATATCGAGAATCCGCTGTGTCAAACGCACGTTATACGGCGTTACGATGCTGCCATCTCGCTTTAGCAGCAATGCCCCGAAGCGGGAACTGCCCGTCACCAAACTCTGCGTGGGGTTCACGACATTCATGTAGTGCAGGAAGGGAATGTAGAGGAGATCACCATCTCGTGGCACGAAGGCTAGGGCCCGCAGCGTGCCAACATCCTCTCCGCCCCCAGACAGCGAAAGGCTCTTGTGAGCAACGGTGTGCCCTGTTGGCTCGGCGCCGAACTCGTCAGCGTCGTCCTGAGTCCATGCAAAGCCCTTGAAGATACCCTCCTCAAAGAAGGGAAAGGGAGTACGAGGCAAGCCCATGTAGTCCCGACGTTGGGGATAGGTCTCGCGCCGGTTGGGATCGTCTGCGAGTGTGAACTCCGGAGATAGCACCTGCTCCCCGATCTGCGCCTCGTCCAGACACGCATAACCACGCTTCATCATGCCGCCGTTGACGGCGATCCAGTTCATAAAGGAGATCAACGTCGCCGTCGCCGCCGGGCCAAAGACGATGTCATAACGCCCCAGGGGCAGCTGTTGAGCCGGATCGTGGGTGAAACGTTCAACCAAGAAACCCAACTCTTCACGCAGGGCCTGCGGATCAAGGTCCAATAGCTGCTGCGCAGACTGCTCGGCCTGCACCTCCCACTTCTTGTTACTATGCGCCAGCACCATAGTCACCTGCGCATCGCTGGTGCGGAATACCTGAGTGTGCGGCGAGCGTGTGGTGATCTGCGCGATGGTGTTGGCACCGTTAGAGAATATGCCGGACAGCTGAATCGCTTCTGTCTCCAGACCAGTAGTCGCCGCATTGAAGACCGCCAGTTTATCAGCACCACTGAGTTCTGCCAAGGCTGGATCGTAGGCCGCCTCGTCACAAAAGGACTCCCGAAACTCCGGGACGGTGGGGGTATAGGTCAGCGGCTGCACGTGTTTGACCATTTCAGCAGCAATATCGATACCGTCCCGCAGCTCTGCCGGCTCGCTCAAGTCCGTGATCATCTCGTAACTGGCACGCCGTGGACCATAAAAGGCAGTAATTTCCAGACGAATCAAGTGCTCAGTCGTGTTCAGCGAGACAGCCGAATTCGCAAAGCGCATCAACGCACTCGCTTCCTCATGGTAGAAGATGGCGATTTCACATGGCTTGTCCAAAGCATAGACGCGCAAATGGCTGAGGGTCTCCAGGAAGCGGTCGCTCATCTCACTCTCCTATCCTCACATCATCAAATCGGCAAACGGGAATACCGTGTCCCAGCTGCATCACCTGGTTGGGCTGCCCCTTGCCGCAGTTCTCCACGTAGACCACCTCCCAGGTAGACGCGTCACCCACCGCCGAGAGCGCATTCCAGAAGCGAAGCGTATCGTCCTTGTAAGTTGCATTCTTGACGACATCGATGACCCTGCCGTCTTCCACGAGCCATCCAATCTCGCAAGCAAAATGGAACTGCTCGCGGTTAGAGCCTATCGACCAACTTCGGTCGCCGTCGAGGATGATACCTCGCTCTGTGCGGGCAACGATGTCATCGAGGGTGCCGTCACACCCAGGATCGATGTTGATGTTGGTCATACGCTCGATCGGCACACGGTAGAAGGCGGTGGCACGGTTGGCGCCACTGCTCTCAGGAAAGATGATACGTTGAGCCTTGGCGTTGGCCTCCTCAACCATCTGCCGGCCCGTAATGGCTCCCACCAAGATGCCCCGGTCGATCAAAAGGTTGTCTTCGGCCGGGACACCGTCGTCGTCGTAGCCAAAGCTCCCAGGGCTGTTGGGCAACGTAGCGTCAGCTCGAGCGGTCAGACGTTCAGAGCCATAGCGGAGTTCGCCAAAGTCCTGCAGCGTGACAAACGAGCCACCGGCGAATGCCAACTCATAGCCGAGGATCCGGTCCAGCTCCAGGGGATGACCGATCGTCTCGTGAGTCTGCAGAAACATGATACCTGGCAGCAGGATAACCGAACGATCGTCCACCGGACAGGTCTCAGCCTGCAGGACCTGATTCAGTTCGCTAACGATGCGCTCGGCATTCTCGCGAAAATGATCAAGATCAAGCGACTCCCAACCACGAGTCGCCCCCCTGCGACCCAGACGGAACGTGCGCTCGTGAGCTGTCCCTTCAGGATCTACGCCTCGCACACCGATGTGGGCAAAGACCTCGATGATCTGCTTTCCGATCTCACTACCTTCCGAGTCGGCGAAATGGACCTGTTTGCGGATGAAGTCCAGTGTGCTCATCCGCTGCTGGACGCCTCGCTGGTTCAATGACGCGTCCAGCAGCTCCAGGAACGCCACCTTCTCTGCCAGCGGCACCTCAAACGGATCGACAGCACAGGGACTGATAAAGGTGTCCTGCACGCTGTCCTTCTCTGCTAAGCGCACCGGAAAGGTTACGCGCTCCGCGGCAATCCGGGCGTTCTCGAGCGCTCGATCAAACACTATCCCGAGGTCGCTCAGATCCGACGCCGCGGAGAAACCCCAAGCACCTTGGAAGAGCACACGAATACCGACACCGCTCTGACGCGAGCTAGCGGCCTGCTTCAAATTACCGTTCCACATCGTCAGCGCATTGGCATCTTCGGAAGGTACCCAACGACAGTCAACATAGGTGGCACCCGAGGCTCGAAGTCGATCGAGGTGCGCCTTTATCTGATCTAGCATCAGCCCTCCTTGAGCATCCTAGTCATCAGTTTTCGGTGTCGAAGCGCCGATCAGGCCGTTTGAGAGAGGCTGATCCGACGCAGTCCCCGGCGACAGTGTAGTCCCGATTGCAGGCCTGACAATTCGCGCTTGCCGCACCCGAACGCCGGTCAGAGCGCGCCTTACCACCCGCTTCGGGGTAATCGCTGCCACATTCACGACGCCTCTGCACCTCTAATGAACCTCTGATCCTGCGCTAATGTGCATCTTATACTCATAGCGTATCCTGCAGATACGGATCGTGATAGAGTCTTTGCATTGTCAGAGTGGTGTCGCAGCCAGAGAAGAGGAATCCGTGCGGCCCCATTGAACGGCTATTCAGCCTCTAAGAGGGCCCTTCCTCGCTATGCCTACCGCGGCTTTGCTGGACTCTACCAAGATGATGGATGTTGAGGCACTATTTTGAGTGGATGGAGGTGGACCAATGTCGATCACAGATCTGATTCCTTGGAGAAAGCGTGAACGACGGAACATACCAGTTCGCGTCAAACAACAGCAGCCCACGCGGACGCTGCAGCAGGACTTCAACACGCTGTTTGACGATCTCTTGGAGCAATTCGGTCTGACACCCTTCGGCGAGTTGGAAACGGGAGTCTCAGCTTTCACCCCTCGCGTGGACATCGTCGAAGACGAGAAAGCCATTCAAGTCTCTGTCGAACTGCCAGGCGTGGACGAGGACGACATTGATGTGGCCTTCTCTGACGACATGCTGACCATCAGCGGTGAAAAACGAGAGGAAAAGGAGACGCGGGAAAAAAGCTACTATCAGCTGGAGCGTTCCTACGGTAGCTTCCAGAGAATCGTTCCCATCCCTCAGCCGGTCGATGCCGACGAGGTCAAGGCCGTTTTCAAACACGGAGTGTTAGAGATCACCCTGCCCAAGGAAGAAGCAGCTCAGAGCCGAAAGCAGATCCGTATCGAAGGCAGCTGATGACAGTAGCTTCGATGTGCAGCTCTACGAGCGGGCCTTAGGAGCGAGGCCCGCTCGTAGAGCTTGCGTGCTGCACTTACCACTCCCCTGTGCGCAGGTAAGCATCGATACTAGCAGCAGCACGTTGACCAGCACCCATCGCACTGATGACTGTGGCTGCTCCAGTGACCACATCACCACCAGCCCATATAGGACATACCGTGGTCTTGCCGGTCTCCTCATCAGCCACGACCGTGCCCCATTCCGTACGCTCCAGTCCCGCAGCGTGGCGGAAAACAATGGGATTTGGACGAGTACCTAAGGCCATGATTACCATGTCCACGTCCATATCATACTCGGCACCGGGAATCGGCAGGGGACGCCGGCGTCCGCTGGCATCCGGCTCGCCTAATGCCATACGCTGAACGCGCATCCCAGATACCTCGCGCCTCTCATTACCGTGGATGCGGACAGGATTGACGAGGAAATTGAAATGAATCCCTTCCTCTCGCGCGTGCTCGAACTCCTCAAGACGCGCTGGTACCTCTTCTATGGACCGACGATAGACTATGTGCACCTCGGGCGGAGTCCCCCCATTTTCCAGCGCCCGCATTGTACCTAGCCGCAGCGCACTGCGCGCGGCGTCCATTGCAACATTACCTGCACCGATGACAGCGACCTTCTTACCCACCTTGACCGGAGTATCATACTCAGGGAAGCGGTAACCCTTCTTGAGATTGACGCGGGTCAGAAACTCGTTTGCCGACAGCACTCCGTTGAGATTGATGCCCGGTATACGCACCATATTGGGCAAGCCCGCACCCGACCCAACGAAGATCGCGGCGTAACCTTCGTCCTCCAACAGTTCTTCGACGGTAAAGGTGCGACCGATGAGAGTGTTCAAGCGCACCTGGATATCCAGTCCCTGCACGACGCAGTCGATCTCGTCCTGCACCACCTGCTTAGGAAGACGAAACTCGGGGATACCATAGCCCAACACGCCACCAGAGCTGTGGAGGGCCTCGAAAATCGTGACTTCGTGGCCTTGGACCGCCAACTCGGCTGCACAGGTGAGCCCAGCCGGCCCCGAACCAACGATGGCGATGCGCTGACCTGTGGGTGCCTCACGCACCGGTGTAGGGCAAACACGCTCTTGAAGCTCGTAGTCGCCCACGTAGCGTTCCAGTCGACCGATAGCGACCGGAGCTCCGCGCTTACCCAGAACACACAAAACCTCGCACTGCGTCTCCTGCGGGCAAACCCGTCCACAGATGGCGGGCATCGCGTTGCGTTCTTTCATCTCCGCTACGGCGCGTGGTAGATCCCCCTCACACAAAGCGGCAATGAACTCGGGGATCTTAACACCCACCGGACAACCCTTCACGCAGGCAGGATCCGGGCACTGCAGGCATCGCTGAGCTTCACGAAGCGCCAGCTCATACGTGTAGCCTAGCGCGACCTCGCCGAAGTTGGCACAGCGAGCGTCAGGATCCTGGGTCGGCATTTCCTGGCGTGGAATCTCCAAACGTTTCTTCATGCTGAGCTCGGTCACCTAGGCATCCTCCTCAGCCGCCAAGAGCCGGCATTCTTCTTCCCAGTGCGCGACAGCATGGTGTTCCTCATCGCGGTAGAAGGCCTGTCGTGCCATTAACATATCCCAGTCCACCAGGTGCCCGTCAAAGGACGGGCCATCTACGCAAACAAACCGCACTTCCCCACCGACTTCGACGCGACAACCACCGCACATCCCGGTGCCATCAACCATCACGGTATTCAAACTGACGATGACTGGCACTCCAAAAGGCTGCGCCGTCTGCGCACAAGCCTTCATCATTGGCGCCGGTCCGACAGCGTGCACCTCTGCGATCTCATCAGCACGCAGCTCAAGCAGCTCTCGAAGAGGATCAGTCACCAGAGCCTGACGACCATAAGAACCGTCATCGGTCACAACAATCAACTCGTCGCTGATGGCTTTCATCCGCTCTATCCAGAACAGCAACTCCCGACTGCGAGCACCGATGATCGATAACACCTCATTGCCAGCCTGCTTGAAACCGCGGGCGATAGGGTAGATGGCGGCGATGGCAACGCCGCCTCCCACGCAGACTACGGTGCCACGCTCTCCGATTTCGGTTGGATGACCTAAAGGCCCGACAAGATCCCGGAACCCCTCGCCCGGAGTCAGGGTGCCCATATGCATCGTTGACTTGCCAACCTCTTGGAAAACCAGTGTCACGGTCCCGGCGTCCCGATCGTAGTCGGCAATCGTCAGCGGAATACGCTCACCCTGTTCGTCAATGCGCACAATCACAAATTGCCCCGGATCCGCTTTGCGCGCCACATCCGGGGCCTCTACGACCATCAACTTGCTGTGCTCGCTGAGGGTCTCCTTGTATACGATTTCGTACATGTCCGATTCTCGCTCCTGTCAATCCTCTCTCCCAGACTTTGACCTGGAAGCTGACGCGACAACTCTGATGCTTGGCGGAAGATCGCACTCAAACCATACTCATGGTAACTGAGGATATCAAAGGGTCAACCATTTGGAGGGCATCTGATACGGCGATGCTTCCGGCCTTTGGGTGTCATTTGTCACCTTAGCGCGACGCTGTGTGGCCACACACAATCACGCCACGCAGACTGGTCGCCTCCTGCAGCAGTGCCGCCACCACCGTGCCGTCGGGAAGCATATCGGATTAGCCCACCAGGCTCTTGAGAGTCAGCACATCCGCTGATGGTACAGAATGGACGAGCAGCGGTTTGGGTATTGTGGTCGAAGGCGTCCGGATAAGATCAGTGCACAGAAAGACCCTGGCATAAACGGTAACTGCCGCCCCGATGGGAGAACCCGACAGTTGGGAAGCCCCAGGATCGGATCTACAGCCAGCCGTGTTAGCTACTGGTACGGCGACCCGAACGACTCGCGATCGCTCAACCTTATGCTAGAATGCGCTTGAGTCCTCAATGGTTGATCATCCGGATGTCTTGCCAGGAGAGAAATCTGATGAACAGCTCGATCCACCAGTCCACCCATCCGTCGTGTCGCGATATGGTGATGCTCAGCGCACCGGTCGGGGTGAAACTCTCACCCGATGGTCGCCGCTTGGCAGTCATCGTACGAAGCAGCAACTGGAGGGCTAATCGCTACGAGTCACGCTGTGAGGTGCACGATCTCAGCGCAGGAACCTTCCACCTGCTCACCCGCAGCGGAACCGTCGAACAGGTCGCTTGGGTAGATGACAACACCCTGGCGGTGCTGAAGCGTGATGATAACAAGGCGCAGGTATGGGTCTACGAGGGGCTGATTGGCGATGGCTGGCAAGTGACCCAGCACAAAACAGGGGTGACCTGGTTCGAACCTTTTGCCGACGGCATTCTATTCCAAGCTACCGATCCCGAACGCGAGGAGTCCAAGACACGCACGGATCGTTTCGGCCGCTTCATCCACTTTGAGCAAGAGCCTAGCCCTTCAGCACTCTATTACGTGAACTTTGCCGCTATGCGAACCTATCAGGCGCATATGCGAGCCAGCGCAGATATGGAGTCGGACTCCCTCATCCGCCCAGTGATTATGCTGAGCAGGCTGCTGCCGAAGCCACTTGCCATCCGCCAGGTCGCTCCATCTCCCGGCGGCGACACCTTATACATCACCGGCTGGCCGCGGGACGACTTGATCTACCGGCGTGACACCACCGTTGTGTGCCTCACGCTGGATATTTACACTGCCCTTGCCGACCATCTGCGGCGTGAGCGAGTTCAGAAGGAGAGCGATTGCACTTCTGACTTCGACGACCCCAGGGATATTGGTTACCTTGGGGAAGTCACCGAGCTGGCGATCCCCCGGGGCGCCCGGGTGACCACCGTAGCCCCCGATGGCAACAAGCTACTAGTCGCCTACAGAGAACGCGACGATCGAATGTATACCCGTGAGGATCTTTGGGTGATCGACGTCTCTGCCGCATTGGCGGCGGACGATGCCAGGGATTTTCTAGGCGCTATGCGTAACATTTCGGGAGCGTTGGATCGCCAGGTACTAGACTACACCTGGGCCGCTTCGGGGATTTTTGGCAGCTACGTCGATAGCGCCGTCATCCGTGTGGCCCGTTTCCGGGAGTGTGGTGGTCCCGTCTCGCTGGATCTAGGTAGACACCACCTGAGAGGGGAACTGGATGTCGCGCAGAGCGGGAGAATGGCCTTCATTGGTATGGACGCAGAGACTTCCGCGGCAGTCTGCGTGGCCGATCCCACCGACGACGAGGTCCGCTGGCAGGCGTCGCTGGTCAGGGACTTTGACACCCAAGTCGAGAACTGGGATCTTGGCGTAATCGAGAAGCTCTGCTGGAACAGCAAGGATGGCATCCAGATCGAAGGTGTGTTGCGCAAGCCCACGGACTTCGACCCCGACAAGCGCTACCCGCTGGTACTGATCATACACGGTGGGCCCAGCTCTTTCTCCCCCGCCTACTTACTCACCAGCGAGGACCGTAACGTCTACCCGACAGTCCAACTCGTCAACAAAGGTGTTTTGGTCCTTAAGCCTAACTACCGTGGCTCCATCGGACGTGGGCAGGGCTTTATGGAGCTCAACGTCAACAACCTGGGGATAGGTGACCTCTGGGACCTGGAGAGCGCTGTTGAGCATCTGACCTAACTCGGTTGGGTGGATCCCGAACGCGTTGGCTGTATGGGGTGGTCACAAGGCGGCTACATCTCAGCATTTGCGGGATTGCACTCCAAGGCCTTTAAGGCAGTATCGGTCGGGGCTGGCATCTCTGATTGGTACACTTATCACATCAGCAATGACATCCCAGACTTCACCGTCGACTATCTGTCCGGCTCACCCTTCCGGAACCGCGAGCGTTACCAACGCTCTGCACCTATAGCCAATCTGTCTAACGCCAAGACGCCGATGCTCATCCAACACGGCGCGGACGACCGGCGGGTCCCGTTGTCCAATGCGATGGAACTCTACCGTGGCCTGAAGGAGATGGATGTGCCGGTGGAACTCTTCGTCTTCCCCGGCATGGGACACGGGATCAGCAAGCCTCGTGAAAGCCACGCTGTAATGCAGCAGAATCTGAGTTGGTTCTGTCACTACCTGCTGGGAGAGCCGCTAAACCTACCCTGAAGCGCCCCGGGCGACTCGAGCCAGGTGCTGGGCGCGCAGCACCGGCGCCAAAGAGGCCAGTCCGTCGTGATAGTCATTGAGCAGACAGCGCCGATCACCCGTGTGGATCGCTTCAATAAAGCAGCGATCTTGGGCCAGCCACGGATCGAAGGTACTATCGCGTGCTATCTCAACACCGTCAACTGACAACGACCAGCTGTTGGTGCCTTGGCGCCTCAGAGATAGTGTCCCACCCTCGTAATACAGGTCGAAGGCCGGCAGATTTGGGGCAACCCCCGCCGCAGCCTGAACAAAGATCACGGAAACCGGGGCGCCCGTGGTCAGCTCCGCGTGCAGGGACTGGGCGATGGGGGTGAGGTAAGGTGGTGGCTGATGCTCAAACCCCGCAACTCGGGTGAGGTCAAGTCCGGTCAGAAAACGAATATAGTCGACAGCGTGGACGCCCCAGGACATCAACATCTCCTCCGGAAGCTGCTCTGGCGATGCCGTGTCGGCGTCGGTCCATCGAGGCGCCCGCAACCCATAGACGGACCGGAAGGTAGCTTGCACAATGGTCTTGTCCAACAGATGATCTCGAGCACGTTGAAAGAGCGGACGGTATCGCTCTCGGAAGCCAACTGTGCTCAACACACCGGCCTGGCGTACCGCGTCATCGATCCGACGCGCTAGGCCCAGCGTCTCCGCTTGCGGCTTCTCGCTAAAGAGATGACAGCCCTGCTCGGCAGCCCGGATTTCCACATCGGTGCGATGACGAGCGCGCACTACCGAGAACAACGCATCGAAGGACGCCTCTGCCAGCATCGCATGAGCGTTGCGGAAGGTCTTCACTCCAGGGATGGCAAAAGCTGCCGCTGTGGAACCAAGCGCCTGCGGGTCAACGTCACACAGGGCCACCACCTCAGCTCCCTCAATCTGCATCAGATTCGGAATATGGGTGCGATTCGCCCAACGCCCACAACCGTAGACGGCAACGCGAACCGCATCGGCAGATCGAGCCATATAGGCGCTACCGCTCCTTGAGATAAGTGTAAGGTCTCTGGCCCCAAGGCATCGGTCGCCCTCGCGCGATCACCAACAATTCGTACCAATCATCCCGTTCGAGAACCACATCGACCGCAACAGCAGCTTCAGCGATGTGGTCGGGGTTCGCTGTGCCTACGAGCGGAATCACAGGTCCAGGCAGTTGCATCAGCCACGCCAGCGCTATCTGGCCCAAGGTCAAACCGTAGGCCTCCGCAAAGGGACGTAATTGTGCCACGACCCCATAGTCACGCTGCTCTTGCCAATCATCGTGCGACACTGGCCTCCCGGTCAGCACCGCTTTGCCCAATGGACTCCAGGGCAACATGGTCATATCCGTCGCCTGGCAAGTTGCCGCTAGGCCTGTCTCGATAGGCTCTAGATGCAGCAGACTGAACTCTGTCTGTAGGCTCTCCAGACGGATATAGGCCTGCAGGGCGCGAATCTCATCCGGTGTGTAGTTGCTCACCCCGACGTGGCGGATCTTGCCCTCGGCCTTAAGATCCTCCAGAGCGCGGGCTGTCTCCTCCGGGTGGGTCAGGTAATCGATCCGGTGAGGCTGGTACAGGTCTACATAGTCCATACCGAGTCGCTGAAGGCTCGCCTCACAGCTCGCCTTGATGTAGCCCGGCGAGAGATCATATGCTTTGTAGGTGTAGGCCGGCTCCATCCCCTGAAGCACGATACCACACTTGGTGGCAACGAAGATTTCGTCTCTCGGAATCGCCGCTTCCTGGAGAGCCTCACCCAAGAGCGTCTCCGACTCGCCAATCCCGTAGATATCGGCTGTATCGAAGAAGTTGATTCCCATTTCATAGGCCCGTCGCACCGTGGCCTTGCTGGCATCGATCCGCTCGCGACTTAGGCTCATGCACCCCAACGCCACCGCTGACACCTCGGTTCCTGTCTGACCAAACTCGACCATTCTCATCACAGTCTCCTTGTCCCTCTCTGAGTTCGCTCCGTTGGAGTCCGTGGCAGCCTTCGCCATCTAACTACGGAGGACACCCCAGTATCATTTCGACGGCTGGCAAGCACATCTATACAAGACTCCCTACCGCATTATGCTCTTTGCATAGGTCACGCTACGCTCAACATCGTAGCACTGTTGGGCCCTTAGTGCATCGACATATGCCGGTGGCACAGCGTCGCAGTCAACGACAGCCACCATAGTGCCGGCGAAGGGTTGGCCCTTCTGCACTAGGCGCTCAAACCGAGCAAACTCCCAGGCCCGTGCCTCGGAAAAAGCTTCCCAGTATCCATCCTCCAAGTAGGGCAGAACCCGGGGCGGTATGCCGGTGAGGATCTCAAGCGTGAAAGCAGCTGTCTGACAGGCTGCCTGGAAGCGTCTCGCCAATGTTGCCAACCCCACATTGCCTTCTCCTAGAGCGACCCACTGGTAGGCAGCCCCGCGGGGATGGGACCAAACAACGCTGTCACGGATATGGCTGGCGACGACATGCGGAGCAACGTGTTCGAAAGTAACCAGTGGGTCCTCAGCCAGGGAGACTGAATTGCCAGGGTCAAGGCAAGCGCCTACGTAGTCTGGCCCGGCCTCTTCGATCAGATGCTGCAGCTCCCAGCCCTGCAGGTCACCGTGATTCTCCACAGCCAGCGTAATCTCCAGATCGCGCGCCTGTTCGCGAACCGCCCGGCACGTCGCCACACAGTTCGCAATGTGAGTCGCCATGGGCGTGGAGGACCATCGGTCTTCGCGGTTGCCCAGCAAGACTTTGAGGACCCGCGAGTCAAGCAGTGCAGCGATCTCTAACGCTCGGCGGGTCTGATCGACAGCAGAACCATCCCGCGGGTTGAAGGTAACCGACGTCTCGCAGATTGACCCCATCCCCAGCTCAATCTCCAAGCCTAGCTGATCAGCGTAGTCACGGATAGCGGTAAGCGCCTCGGTGTCCGTCGTTCCCAGCTCACCCAAGCCAAAATGTGCCACCGCCACGCCCAGCTCGTGGCAGTAGTCCAGCATCTGCAGTGCATTCCAACCCTGGGAGCGCACACTGTACAGGTCCAAACCCAATCGCATGTTGTCTCTCCCTTCACACCTTGCACCGATCTCAGCTCACCGATGACACATCCACCCAGCGTCGCTCGGCTGCTGAGAGCAGGACTGCGTCCAGCACTTGCTGTGCCTGCATTCCGTCGCAGAAGGTAGGGAGCAGCGGCGACGGCGCCCCGCGAATCGAGTCCACAAACGCCGGAACAAAACTCCGCACTGGCCTTCCCTCCTGCGCTCCCGGAACGGTATCGACAAACCGGCGTGGGACTGGCAGCACAGGGTAGGGTTCTTCCTGACGGTAGAGACCCCAGAGAGGGTCATACAAGCCGTAGCCGGAGCACAGCTCGACCATCTCCTCACCGATGCAGGCCCGCAGCTCGTAGGGTCGCGCCTGATCGTAGAGCAGCGCTCCGCGGCTGCCATAGACCTCGACACGCTGGTCGAAATTCCGGCCGGTAACGGCACTGCTGTGGCTGAAGACTGCCATCGCACCGTCGTCTAGGTCAGCCAGAAAAGTCGAGGCGTCTTCGATGTCGACGTCGGCCCATTCTCCGGTGCCGATCCACCGGCGCTTTCGAACAAAAGTGCGATTCTGTGCACAGACTGCCGAGATCTCCGTTCCAGTCCACCAACGGATCATATCCACCATATGCGGCCCTAGCTCAAAGAGCGGGCCACCACCGGTCACTGCACGAGTAGCTCGCTCGCGCATCGGGCGATGAAGAAACCCCGCGTGCCCCATAGAATACACGGCCACCACCTGGTACAGCTCCCCCAAAGCGCCGCTGGAAACCAGGTGATGTGCTAGCTGGGCCGCCGGAGTGAGGCGGTGGGTGAAGCCCACGCCGGTCACCAAGCCTGCAGCTTCGGCCGCTTCCGTCATCTCGCGCGCAAGCGGATAGGTCAAAGCGAGAGGCTTTTCGCAGAAGACGTGCTTGGACTGAGCGATCGCAGCCATCGCGATGGGATGGTGAGTATTCGGATAGGTGCAGATGTCCACTACATCCAGGTCGTCCATCCCCACAAGTGCCTCATAATCGGATGTTAGCCTTGTAGCCCCGACCATCTCACCAACCTCGCGGAGCGCTGTTTCATCCACATCGCATAAAGCGACGACCTCAACTGCGTCGCAGAGTCTGTAGCCCGGGATGTGCTGTCCTCGGGCGATCCCGCCAGCGCCCACAATACCGACACGGAGCATCGCTTGATCAGCCATAGCTTTCTCCCATAATTACCGTGATGGATGCGGATACAGAGGCACCGTCAGCCGTAGACCTGCTGCAGGCCAGGCCAGCTTGAGCGTCTCATCCGTGGCAGAGTGCCACACCGGGCCCAAATCCACCTCGTGCTCCCCTGGTCGGAGGAGTTCCAAAGCCACCCCCAGGTTAATCTGCGTCACAGCGGCAGGATCGAAAGCCACCGGGTCACCCTGGTAGCAAATGCCATCTACAACGGCTTTCCCCCCAACCATACCACATGTCCAGGAGACGGGACGGCCATCGAAGGTGCCCGGGAATACGTGGATCACCGCGCGATAGTCGCCTGCCACCATCTCAAAGCGGTCAGACGACATCTGCCGCACCCGCGCATCTTGGGCATCCAGTTCATAGCGGACTCGCAGATCACTGACGTAGAATAAGCCGTCATCTGGACGATCCAGATGGAGGTGCCAATCCCCACGATTGGTCAGCAACCCGAAGCCGGTCAGAACGCGGTTGTCCGCCTGCGCGTGCTGACCGCACGCTGAAGCGAAGTCTCGTCCATCGTGGAGAAATCGCAGCCGCAACACCGCAGGAGCCTCTGCCAGGACACGCCAGTAACCTATCAACGGACGCCTCTGCGTCCAGAAGTCCTCGTAGTCGACCGTGCCAAGAGCGGCACCGTCCGCCAGCCAGGTCGTCCCGGTCCGTGAGGCCCAAGCCTCAGGACGACGGATGAAGGCACGGACAACTTCCGTCTCCGGCGCCGGCAAGACCCGGAAGCGTTCCGCCAACGCGGGCGGACAGGGCAGTGGGTCCACCAGCCACAGCAGTGATCCATCGTCCTCCATGAGTCCTGCACCCAAGCGCAGGATCTGATGCGTTGCCGGATCGAGGCGATCGCGATACGCGCGGCTATGGGGACCGCTCCATTGCGCCGTGGGCGGATGAAAATGCTCTGCAATAGTACGCCAGGCGAGTTCGCGCAGCGCCTCGGCATGAGCCCGAGCTGACTGGTCTTGCAGCAATTGTAACGCGCGCTCGCAACTGTGTAGAACAACTAAGGTATAAGTCGGACTATTGTACTCGTTAAACCCACCATGATACTCGGCTGATGCAACGACATCGGCAAGACGTTGGCGCCCGTAGTCCAGCAGCCACGAAGCTTCCAATAGCTCGCCGGCGGCAGCCGTCACAAATCCTCCGAGAACGGCGATATTGGTGTAGCTGGGAGCCACATTGCGTCGGAAGATAGCTGAGGCTGCGTGGCCTAGGCTGGCGCGCATCGCAGACAACAGATCGTCAGGAAGCTGCGTTGGGTGCTGCGCCAGCATCTGGGCCAAGAGCGCGCCGATGAAGTCAGCCCAGTTCCAATCCGGGGGCGCCATCTCAGACAGTGGCTCCTCCAACACCCAAGGCCATATTCCATAAGTCGCCGCCGTCGGCTTCGTCTCCTGCAGCGTGAGCACCTTGCCAATCACCTCAGCAGCCCGTGTAGCCCGAACCTCTGATTCGACAGGGGACAAAGTCACGTTACAAGCGGTCTCACTGTCCTGTAGACGGTCGGCCCGCAGCAAGGCCAAGGCATACGTCATACTATCGCGGGTTGGATGAGCCCACGCTCCCTCCGGATATTGCGTGTGATAGCCGGGTGAAGACCATGTTCGGCCGATCATCTTATGCTCAGAGCTGTACCGCTGTTCACAATCGGACAGGTAGGCTGCCAGCGCTTCGCCTCCAGCGTTATATATTACATCCATCAGATCCCCCCATTTGGGCAAGCTGAACTGCCTGCATTGTAGCTATCCCCCCGTCCTCTGTCAAAACCCAGTGCCGATACCTCACCGCCAGTACCTACGGCCCAACAGATCGCGGCCCCGGCACTCCTGCGAGAGTCGCCGGGACCGCGATCGCAAACAGCCTTATCATAAATGTATGGTTACCGCACGGCACGTTGCCTAGGCTTTCCAGCCAGCACCACACGCCCAATCCCAGGCCTCCTCCATCGCATCAGGACCGAAATAGGCTACCTTGATGGTGAACAGGATCGGATCCATCAGCTTCGCAGCCCACTCCTGCCACTTCTCAGTCCCCAGCACGGCGATCTTACCGATGTCGCCATAGCTCTTCAGTGCCAACCTAACATCCTCACGAAGTGCGTCCGCATCCTCAATACCCTCAAGGTCCTCAAGGTGGACTACGAGATTGACTATCCCGTGGGCCTTGATCGCATTGGTCAGCAGAGGTTCCAGCTTGCGATAGTCGTTGGCTCGGATCTCACCACTGACCCTAACGCCAATACAACTCTCCGTTGTCTGTTCCATAATCTCAAACATTGTGAAGTCCCTCCGTTTCAAATACAGCAACGTCTTCTGACTAGGCCATTGTCATCATTGGAACCGCTCCGATCCAGGCAGATTCGACACCGAACCGCTAGATCGGATCGTCGGTGACTAAGTCCAGCATCAATTCTCATAATTAGTATAACGAGATCTGACAAATAGTAAAATCACGGACCGGTACACGATAGCGCAGCGATCACAGTAAGCCAGATGGCGCACGTAGACGATGGGGGCGCAGACTCCCTAGCCCCGGATTCTGAGTTGGACGAGTTTCTGCCAGGTCATCAATGAACCCGCCGCCCTGTACGTTGATGCTGCCTCCATGCATCCACGGTATGTAGGGACGATGAGACTGTCCGATATTGCGGCGCTATTCCCGATGCGCCATTTGCATACCCGAACCAGTCGATGCACAATAGGCAACCTGAGTCTGCCAATCGAGACTGGATCTGCCGCTGCGGAGGCCGGATTGACACATCCAGGCGCCCGTCGTAGTTAACTATAAAGGAGGAGGCTCTTGGACCTTCACGCGTTGTTTCAGGCAGTGCCCCCAACGGTGTTGGGGTTTATCATAGGTTCGGTGATCACTGTCATCGGCGTGGTCCTCACCAATATGGCAAACACCAAGCGGTTGCGCATCCAGCATGAACACGATCGAGAGATGCGCAGCAGAGATCGGGATCTCAACCTCCGTAAGGACATCTACCTGGCTGCCATGGAAGCCATCTCAACCGGCATCGCTGCTATCGGACGCTTCGGGGAGCTGAACGTGACCGAGCAAGAGCTGATGCGTTCCTATACGGCAGAGCTTCCGTCTATCGCCAAGGTGAACATCGTCGGAGAGCTTGAGACCATCGACGCGGTTGCCACCTTCACGCAGGAGCTCAGCGGAATGTTTATGAGGCTGACAGCAAGCCGGCAGGGCGTCAACGCATTATGGCAGCGTTCACAAACCATCGACACCAAGCTTCAGGCGGCAGTGGCAGAGCACGAGCAGCTGACGACCCAAATCCGCGAGTTGGAGGCCACAGAAGCGGAGGCCACCAAGTCATTGAGGACACTCCAGAAGAAAGTCGGCCTTGCGCAACAACGGATCGAGGGTCTGCTGACCGAGCAATCCACTATTGGCAAGCGGTTGGTGGTGGACCAGCTGAACCTGACCCATGAGGCGATGGAGGAGCTGGCAAAGCTCAATCGCCTGGTCGTCCCAATCCTCAGCGCAATGCGCGCAGAACTCGGCTTGGCCTTTGATGCAGAACTCTATGCCGAGGGAATGGAGGCCATCCACAAGCAGCAATTAGAGTACCTTGAGGAGACATCCAGAGAGATTATCTCGATGTATGATGAGGTGGACTCAGTATAAGGGCAGCGTCCCGCGCCACAATGTCAGCCATCGGATACTGGACGGCTCGTGCCCGTGAAGCAGGCAGAGGCTGCCCAGCCGGGCTGGGCATCACGTTGGTTGCTGGACCGCAACTGGCGGTTAGCCCAGCCCGCTTCACATCAGCTCCAATCTGTGCTACAATCAGACTCGAGACAGTCCAACGAAAAGGCACCACGCAGGAGGGATTCAGCATGAGTCTGCTCGACAATATCAAGGATGGTATGTCCGCTGTAGAGAAGCTCGCGGCCCAGATCCCTGGCTACAAGGGATACAAGGAGAAGGAGCAACGACGCGCAGCCGATCGGCTGCTGCGTGATCACATCGTGAACCGGATGCGCACCGTGAAAGGACGGCTCAATACCCTGCAGACCGATCTGATCTCAGCAGGTAAGCTGGAGCTGATGAACGAGACAGGCAGCGCGGCCACGCAGATTCAGACCTTCATCGATCGCGTGCGCACTGCTTCCTATGGCTACAGTGGCCTCTTTGACGCTGCCAAGATACAAGAGGATGATCTCGATCGGGTCTACGAATTCGATGCGGCGCTATTGAGTTACGTCGATCGCATCGACGCCGCAATCACCCACGCCGAGGAAGGTTTAGAAGGCGAGAACACTCGCGCATTGGTGCGCACGATCCGCGACCTCGCCCGCGAGGCCAACGCCACCCTCGACGAACGAGCAGACGTACTGCGTGGAACCGCCCAGTAGCGTAAGGCCGCGGCACGCATTAGGATCAGGTGGTGTATGGCACTGGATCTAGGCACTCAGCCCTAAAACGGAGGTACAAGACTATGGCCCGTGTTTTCGATATCATTGAACACATCGATGAAGGTCCAGACGTAATCGTCCAGCGCTTTCCCGAGCGCGGATCGGGCGATTTCCGCATCGGCAGTCAGCTAGTGGTGCGCGAGTCACAGGCCGCCGTCTTCTTCCGTGACGGTAAAGCCCTTGACACCTTTGGGCCCGGACGTCACACGATCACCACGGCGAATGTCCCGCTGCTGGTTAATCTGGTGGGCAAGGCCTTCTCTGGCCAGACGCCCTTCAAGGCTGAGGTCTACTTCGTCAGCCTGCGCGAGTTCACCAATATGAAATGGGGCACGCCCCAACCCATAACGATCCAGGACCCCATTCTGCGAATGGCCCGGGTGACCGGCTATGGGACCTATGCCATCCAGATCACCGATCCACAGCTCTTCGTCTCCAACATAGTGGGGACCCAGCATCTCTATCGCACTCGAGATATCCAAAGCTTCTTCAGGAGCATCATCCTGACTAAGATGATTGATCTCATCGGCGAGATGGGCAAGTCGATCATCCAGATGGCTGCTTTCGTGGAGGAACTGGCGATGGGCGCGAGGGCCAAGGCCGCCGAGGAATTCGCCGCCCGAGGTGTCACACTCAACTCACTCTACATCGAATCGATCTCACCCACCGAGGAGACCGCCAAAGCAATTGACACAGCCGCATCTATGGGCGCCATTGGCGATATGAACGCCTATATGCAGTATCAGGGCGCACAGGCAATGGTGGAAGCGGCTCGCAATCCCGGGGGCGGTGCTGGGACCGGCGTGGGCCTGGGCGCAGGTGTAGGGCTAGGTGCCTCTATGGGTCAGATGTTCGGGCAGTCGATGCAGCAGCAACAGCCCCAGGGTGGGCAGGGCGCCGCCGCGCCCCCACCATTGCCTCAGCAGGCGGCCTACTACGCCGCTATCGGCGGGCAACAGGCAGGACCCTTCGACATAAACGCCCTGCAGCAAAAGGCTCAGGCTGGCGACCTTAAGCCTGAGACACTGGTCTGGAAGGCCGGAATGGCAAACTGGACTAAGGCCGGGGAGGTCAATGAGCTCAGCCAGCTCTTTGGCCAGAATCCGCCTCCCCTACCACCGGAATAGGAGCCACGCGATTGATCAAAACACAGCCCTCCCGATGACCACGTGGTCATCGGGAGGGCTGTGTCAGATACACCACCCCGGTCTAGTGGATCTGGAGACTCAACCGTCTGCCCTAGGATCCTCCAAATCCAGAGCCTCGAACAGGGCACTGCGGATTTCGGTGGACAGTCTGGGCTCCAGCGGATTCTTGCGCAACCACCGTTTGAGTTCAGCAGCCCGCAGCGCCGGGAACGGCGCCGTCTCCTCGTCAACGTGGAGCACGACATCCGGATGGATGAAAAGCACCAGCCCTCTGACCTGTACCTCCATCCCCTCAGGAAGATGGTTCTCCAGATACTCACTCACGTGGGCGCGCTCCGCCTCAGCCATCTTGAACGGACGCCCCAACGCCTCTTGACCAGCGAATCGGCGCAGCAATCCCAGCTTCTGCTTATGGCGCCAGCGACCATCTTCATAGGACACCGTTCCGCTCTGAGACTTTACGGTGATAGTCGTAAGGCCCCCAGGCTCGACCAACACAAATGGAGTCGACAGCCGGTACACTAATAGCGTGTACCGCCCCCCCATCCCTTTCAGCGCCTCAGGTACCCGCTGATGATGGGCGTTGGGTCCCACATAACGATCGCCCAGATAGCTCCCGGTAAGCGAGATCAGAAACCCCACCCAGACTATAATCATTGTCAGCCAGATCAGATCCGGTCGGACAAAGATAAGAACCGTTGACACAGCCAGAACTACCAGGCCCACCAGCGGTGCTCGCTCGCCGATCTTCCTGCGCGTCTTGATGTGCGACTCATTGGCAACAATTCGCATAGCACCCTCCCTACCTACCTCCCACGTCAGCTATCGTGGGATCGTCCTGCCTATACGCCTAGACCTGCCTTGATCGACGGCACCACCTCGGCGGCCACGGCTTCGCGCGCCCGCAGAATAGCGTGCTTCACGGCCTTGGCGTTTGAACGTCCGTGGCCCACGATCACCACACCGTTCACACCCAGCAACAACCCGCCACCGACCTCTGCATAGTCTAGGCGTTTGACGAAGCGGCGCAGGCCAGGTGCGAGAAGCAGCAAGCCGGGCAACCCAACAATCAGGCCCGGTATCAGCAACACCAGCCCAACCTTCGACCAGAGAGGACTAAACAGGTAACGCTGGATCAGCCGCTTGACGAAAGACGCTACGGCTTCGGCGGTCTTGATGTGGATGTTACCGGTGAAGCCGTCGGTCACCAAGACGTCGACGGCGCCCTTGACAGCCTCCTTGGGCTCTACGTTTCCGACAAAGTTTAAGCGTCCGCTCTCATCAAGAAGACCAAAGGCGTCGCGCAGCACCAGGGTGCCCTTCTCCTCCTCCTCACCGTTAGCCAGCAGGCCTACCCGGGGATCCGCAATACCCAGCACCCTCTCGGCATAGATGGCACCCATCCGTGCGAATTGCATAAGGATCTCAGGGGTCGGATCGACAGTGGCGCCCATATCGAGGAAGACGGTCGGCTTAAAGGTGAGTGGGTAGACGGTGCAGAGCGCCGGACGGCGAATGCCTCGAATCCGGCGCAGGTCGAAGATCGCCGCAGCCAGGCAGGCGATGGTATTGCCGGCCGACACGAAGGCATCCGCCTTCCCATCGCGCACCATCTGCATTCCCACCCGAATCGAGGATGCTTCCTTACGACGCACCGCATCCGAATGGTCTTCCATAGTGAGCACTTCGGGCGCGTGGACCACCCGGATATTGAGCCCCGCGGTGTCGTGCTTGGCCAGCTCGTCCCGTGTCAGGTCCTCCGGACCCACCAGGACAATCTCGTCACCCCAAGCCCGGGCCGCCAGCACCGCACCCGCGACATCGGGCCCAGGGCAGCTATCGGATCCAAAAGCATCAACCACAATGCGCATCGCCTCCCCCTCTTAAAACTAGGCCCCGCTTAACCAGACTTTGCGGTGAACAGACCACTAGTGCTCCCCGCGACCACCCACCCCGATCGGCTCCGTCCTCTATGCTCCCCAGAACCACGACGGCTCTTCATCATCGCCAGAGACATCGTCCGACGGCGAGAGCAGCCATGACTCGTCATCGGAAAGCATAGCCGTCGCTGCCGAGGGAAGAGTCTGACCCGCCAGCCAGTGTTCGGCGATCATCGGCAAGTCAGCCCGCCGCCCTTGATAGAGCCGTGGATCCGGCAGGGAGTCAATGAACCGTCGTCCGTAGCGCTTACTCAATATGCGACGGTCCAGTACAACAGCGAGACCCTGATCCGCGGCGGTGCGGATGAGACGACCGAAACCCTGCAAGAAACGCAGCACGGCCTCCGGGACCATATAGTCGTTGAATGGATCAGCATACATTGCTGCTCGGGCTGCTACGATCGGGTCATTCGGAACGTCAAAAGGCAGTTTGACAATCACAAGACAGGAAAGTGCCTCGCCCGAAACATCGATGCCCTCCCAAAAAGAACGAGTGCCAAGCAATACGATCCGCTCTCCGTTGCGGAAGCTCTCTAGCAGTTGAGCGCGCGAGGTACCGGTACCCTGAGCGAGGACGGTAATGCCCTCCTCGGCAAGCGGCGATGTGATAGCCTGCGTGGTAGCACGTAGCTGACTATACGAAGTGAAGAGTGCCAGGGCACGGCCTTGGGTTGCCTTGAAGAGATCGATCAGCGTTTCATCCACCGCTTTCTGGTAGCCTGTTGTCCGAGGCTCAGGGATGTCAGAAACAACATAGAGTAAAGCGACTGAAGGGTAATCGAAAGGCGACCCCAACGCCAACTCGGCCACATCCGGAGTCACCCCCAACCGGTCGCGCAAGTAGTCAAAACTCCCCTCAATGCGCAGCGTGGCCGATGTCAGGATCGTAGATCGCTTCTTGGAAAACAGATGCTCTTGGACCAGCGCACCGATATCCAGAGGCACGACATTCAGGGTTAGCGGTCCGCGGCCCCGGGCCTCCAGCCAGTAGACCGCGTTTTCCAGCGGGGCAACAATGAAATGCTGCAGCTCGTTCTGGACGCGCTCTAGCAAGCGCGTAATTCCCAGCAAACGGGCCCGCGCCCGGGCCAGCTGCGGCAGCTCCACATCCACTGCATCGCTGAGTCCCTCAACCAAGCGGACGAGGCCATCAACCAAAACGCCAAGATGCGGCGCGGCCTGTGACCAGCACAGCGCCAGGTTGTTCCACTCTGGCAGCTCGCGCAACTCAGGGGTCACGCGTAGAGACGGGCCGTAGCTCCCCCCACCTCCTGCCTGTGCCCGCAACAGCCCGTCCAGCTCATTGAAGAGCGTCTCAAGAACACCCTCGACCCGTGCAGCCGCATCGTGCAGACTCACAAGTAGCTGCTGCACCGGCTGGCTCGCGGGCGCCGGTAGCCTGTTGGACGCTGCCGCGATTTCATCAATTAGGCCCGGGAAGCCGCGCCCGCCCCGCATTAGGCCGCCGAATCCCCGAGAGAGATCGACCCAACTGAGGCGAAACTGCAACGAGTCGGTCGTAGCCCCTTCTAGGTGGTGCGCCTCGTCCACAACCAGCACTCCATACTCTGGGAGCACCCGATTCTGGGTCAAGACATCGGCGAGCAGCAATGCGTGGTTGACGATCAGCAAGTGGGCACTCTCGGCCTTAGCGCGAGCGCGGTAGAAGAAGCAGCTGTCAGTCTGAAAGAAGCGGCAGCGATCCGGATCACAGGCCTCGTTAGCCGCTGACAGCGTGTGCCAAATCTGACGCTCGTTAGGAGTGGGCAGAAACAGCGTATCGCCGTCACCCTCCAGGGTATTCGGTAGCCAGACAAGTATTTTGGCTAATACCCGCATTTCATCATCGCTCATAGGGCCACGACGGCGCAGGGCCTCAAACTGCTGACGACAGAGATAATGAACACGCCCCTTGAGCACCTGGGCTCGGAACTCATATAAGGCCTCCGCCAGCTTTGGGAGGTCTTTGTATGCAAGTTGCTCCTGGAGGTTAATGGTGTTGGTAGAGATCACCACCCGCTGGCGGTTAAGCACCGCCCACTCGATGGCAGGAATCAGATAGGCCAGCGACTTGCCGGTCCCGGTACCGGCCTCAACCAGCAAATGCTCGCCGCGGTTGAAAGCCGCCCCCACAGCCTGCAACATCTCAACCTGCTGATCACGATACTCATAGTCGGCATAGGCCTCAGCGATAGGACCGTCAGGCGCCAAGACCGCAGTGAGCGCCACTAGGTCAATGGGCTGCAGCTCGCGTCGCGGCGTCAAGGGTGCCTGTAGCGTCTCGTCAAGGAAAAGCGGCCCGGCTGCATCTACACCCTTGCGCTCGGCAAGCTGGGCGCCGATCCCACCCTGGAAGCCACGGCGGCGGCGCTGGTGGAGTGCATCGCTGAAGAAGGCGGTCCCGTCCCAACGCACCCGGCGTCCGAGCCGCACTATCTCCTCCAACGTCGATTGCGACAGCAGCATCGCTCGCTCCATCAGGACGGCAAAGAGCGCCTGGGCCATCTCGGCGTCATCAAGGGCGCGATGTGTCTGATCGGGTAGGTCGATGCCCAACTCGCGGACGAGGTTGGCCAGACTATATCGATTAGCGTGCGGCACCAGGATCCCCGCTAACTCAAAGGTGTCAATGGCTGGGTTGTGCAATAGCACCCGTTGGCGCCGTAGAAAGGCCAGGTCAAACCCTACATTGTGCCCAACCACCGGTGTCTCACCCACAAACCGAGCGAGCTCTGAGGCAGCCTCCTGGACACCGCTGGCATCAATCACGTCCTCATCGCGAATACCGGTGAGCTCGGTAATAAAGAGTGGGATCCTGCGTTCCGGGTTGACAAATGTCGAGAACCGCGCCAGTGTCTGGTCCTCGTCAAACCGCACGGCGCCAATCTCGATGATTGCATCTCGCGTCGCGTCGAGGCCGGTGGTCTCCAAGTCAATTGAAACATAATGCTTGGCCATGAAGGTCCTTTCCACAGTGCTCGAGACAGACCTCGAGGCACCTCAGCATTATACAATGAACGACCGAAAACCGTAAGATACAGAGACCTGAACCACACCGCGAGATCTAGGTTCCGACTGATCACCGGACACCTATCGCTGACGCAACCTAGACTTGCCGACTCCCCAAAGCGCGGTAGACTGACGCGTCGATCAGCGGAAGAAGACGTAACGGCACTGTGAGGACGCTCAGACCCCAAAGGAATACCAATGAGACTCGACCTACACGTTCACACGCGTGAGCGCTCGGCCTGCGGCAAGGCCACAGAAGAAGCGATGATCAAGGCGGCGATCGCCGTCGGTCTGGATGGCCTGGTGTTCACCGACCACGACCGGCTGGCGCCCCCAACCAGACTCTGTGAACTGAACGCCCAATATGCCCCGTTCCACATCTTCGGCGGTATCGAGATTTCGCTTGAGGAGGGAGAGCACGTGCTGGTCCTAGGTCTGCAGGCACCCGAATTGCAGAACCAGAGATGGACCTACCCCGAACTCTATGGCTTCATTCGGAGACGGGAGGGCTTCCTGGCACTGAACCACCCCTTCCGCTACAGAACGTCCTTGCGCATCGACATCACCCGTCACCCGCCGGACGCCATCGAACTCTATTCCCATAATACGCCGCTTGCCGCCGAAGACCAGATCCGCCAACTGGCCTCTCATCTAGGACTGCGAGTGCTCGCCAATTCCGACGCGCACCAGACCGATCGGCTCGGAGATTACTACAATCAACTGGCCACTCAACCAGCGAACGACCGCGAGTTGGTAGAAGCTCTTCGCCAAGGCCGTTACTCGTGCCATGCACCGAAACGGACCGCGACGCCAGGCTGGGCGGGCGCCGCATTGACCCACATCCGCCAACGCCTTAAGCTTCAGCCCTCTCCCCCGAGTTTCTAGCGGTCCTCTCCAGCGATCAGCGGGCGGAGTGCTTCCAGGCAGTCATCCCGGGCGTAAACTGTCAACCGGTCCCCTGGGCGGATGATCACCTCACCGCGCCCCACCAGGACCTCATCGCTCCGATGTACCGCCACAATCAAGCAGCCCGCAGGCCAGGAGGTGTCACCAATGCGCTTTCCAGCTACCGGAGAGTCCGGTGGCACCATCAATTCAACAACATCAGCAGCAGCCTGCATCTCTAAGCGTCTCCGCTGGTCCGCTCGGCGCAGATCGTCCCGTTGCGCCAATGCCTGCTGGTAAGCAGCGCCGATATCGCTGCGATGCACCACGCCCAGTAGTTGACGGGGATTCTCACGTGCCACTACGGGCAGTCGACTCACATCGTAGACGCCGAGCCGCTGTAAGGCTAAGGAGACGGATTCGTCAGTGTAGGCCACCACTAGATCAGGAATGTAGACCTCAGCCACGGTGTGCTGCGCCCAGTCCCGCCAGCGAGCTTGGGCAGTCACCAGTTCACGGTGTGAAACGATACCAGCCAAGGCACCATCGGCGTCTAGTACCGGGTAGCCACGATGGTGGGTGCGGTCAATCAGCGCTGCCAGCGCCTCCAGACGGGTCCGCAAATGCACCGTCACCGGGTTTGGGGTCATCACCTCGTCCACGCGAACGCTCTGCAGTATGTCCATCTCCTCCCCAAGCCCCCGATGGACTCCCTCGCGAGCCAGCGTCAACGTGTAGATCGACTCACGCTGTAAGGCACGCGCCACCACGGTGCTGATGCTCGTAGCCATCATCAGCGGCAGGATCAAACCGTAACTGCCAGACATCTCAAAAATGATCAGCAATGCTGTTAGCGGCGCGTGCGCCGCCGCCCCGAAGACGGCCGCCATTCCCACCAAGGCGTAAGCACCGGAAGGTGCCAGTGCAGCGGCGGGCCATAGTTGGTGCAGAAGCTCACCAAAGGCGCCGCCCAGCATTGCCCCCATAAACAGGGCCGGCGCGAAGAGCCCCCCTGAGCTCCCCGTACCCAGCGTTAGGTCCGTCGCCAACAGCTTGGCAACAACGAGCACCGCCATCAGAGAGAGTGGCAGCCGTCCATCAAGGGCCAGGCCAATCTGACCAAATCCCATGCCCAGTATCTGGGGCACCGCCAGCCCAAGAAGGCCCAACAGGAGACCACCCAGCGCAGGACGAAGCGCTGCTGGCACACCCACCAGTCGCTGTGTCAAATCGCGGCTCGCGTAAAAGGTGGTGATATAGGACCAGGCAAGCAACGCTGCCAGCACACCCAGTACCGCAAAAAACATAATCTCCAGCGGCTGGCGCATAGTATAGGCCGGCACGGCGAAAGCCACGTCCGCACCAAGCACGCTGCGACTTACAATACTGGCGACGACAGCGGAGATCACAATCGTCGATAGAAAGGCCTGCGTAAACTCACCGGTGATCACCTCGAGAGCGAAGATGACCCCGGCGATAGGTGCGTTAAACGTTGCGGCGATACCCGCTGCCGCGCCACAGGCCACTAGGTTGCGCACCCGCTCATCGGTAAGGTGGAAACGCTGGCCTACGTGGGAGCCCAGCGCCGCACCGATCTGCACAATCGGTCCGACTCTACCAGCCGATCCCCCGGTGCCGATACAGATCGCCGTTGCCAGCGGCTTCGCCCAAATCAGGCGCGCCCGCAGTCGCGAACCGTGAAGCGCGACCGAGCGCAACACGGGAGGAATGCCCCCATAGCGCATCTCCTCAGCAACGTAAGTGATGAGAAGGCCTGCGCCCAACCCCCCCAACGCGGGAATCAACAGGACCAGAAGCGGCGCGCGAACAAGCCAAGTGATACGCAGACCGGTGAAATACTGCTCCAGAAGACGTATCGACCAGACAAAGCCAATGGAAGCCCCGCCGGTCAGGAGTCCCACCAGTGCCGCAATCACCGTCAACGCTGCGGTGTCCGATAGAACCCCGCGTTTGAGGATAGCCTGCAGAGGCGATGAAGATGATGTCTCAACCATACGCGATGATCTCCAAGTCTCTGGCTTGCGCTCAACCAGCCGACAGAGGCTGCCGCCTTCCATCAGCGTAGCAGCACAGGCATCGATACCGTCTACTACGAGAGCTTCACGCTGGTCTGGAGCAGCTGCTCACGCAGAGGGTGGAAATCGACACCGCCCTCTTCCATCGCCAGCATCACTGCGCCGACCACCGGCGGCGCCTGAAGGCGTAAGGCGCGGGCTTCTGGTGCAACGACCCGAACCTTCGCCAGAAGCGATTGCCCTAGAAGGGGGCTACCATCGAAAAGGCTACCGATCTGCACGATGTCAAACGCACGGGCCTCGAGATGCAGCTGACGCGCCACCCCAACCACCAACCCGCCGAGCTCGCGACCCGCCCAGCGGACGATGTCCAACGCAACGGCATCACCCTGCGCCGCGACCTCGAAGATCAGTGGCGCAGCCTCTGACGAGGGCAAGTAGCGGCCCAGAACAATACCCTCCAGCAAATCCTCTACTCCAACAGCGCCAAGCTCAGCGACGAGGGCATCGGTCAGGCGAGTAACGGGCCCGCGCCGCGACCAAGCCAAAGAGATCGCCTGCACCGCCGCGGTCACCAGGTCACCGCCGCCTCCGTACTCGGCGAAAAGGTGGCCCTCACCAGTGACCCGACCCGTATTGCCATCTTTATCACGACCCCAGCAGTTGCACCCGGTGCCCGCCACTACACCAATCCCCCACCCTAGCGGAGCCCCTGCCACGAGACCGATAATGGTATCATTCACCAACGACAGCGGGCACTGCAGGCCTAGCGACGCGATCGCCCGCAGGTGCGATGATCGTTCACCAGGCCAATCATATCCGGCAATGCCAAACCCAGCGCCCGACAGCTGCGCCACCTCAACCCCAGCCGCGCTCAACGCAGCCTCAGTGATGAGCGTGAGTGTCGCTTCCAAGCCCTCCCAGCCCACCATCTCATAGTTACCGGCACCAGCGTGGCCGAATCCCAGGGCGCGCCCGTGGTCATCAGTCACCACAGCGTGGCTCTTCGTGCCTCCCACATCGACACCCAGGAAGTAACGGCTCATCTTCTCACCTCGTTGATCAGGCAGTTAGTTCCCAAACTGGGGCAGATAGGCCGCGTGAGTCTTTAGGAGGTCGGTGAGCACAGCGCCGACGTTTTCGGCGGACGGTCCCAGCGGGTGGGATAGCAGGGCCTGGTAAGCCGCACGCCGATCGCCATGGGTAGCGGCGTTTGCGGTGAGAATCTCGTAACTCTTGACAGCAGCCAGCAGACCGAAGCAGACCATCGGCAATGGTGGGGCAGGTAGTGGCTCGACCCCTTCACGGGTCACACGACAGGGCATCTCCAGCACCCAGTCGGCAGGCCATCCATCGATGACTCCGCCGTGACGAACGTTAACTACGTGTACCTCACCAAGATCGTTGTGGTGGGCAGTGAGCAGCTGTGTTGCCGCCGTGGCGTAATAGGCCCCGCCGCGCTGCATAAGCTCCGCCGGCGGGGTATCGAGCGTTGTATCAGCGTAGTCTTCCAGCAGCTTCCGCTCAATCGCCATCACTTGCTCCGCGCGCGACGGTGGCCAGTCCTGCTGCGCAGCGAGCTTGTCCTCGGTAGCGTAGTAGTATTGAAGGTAGTAGTTAGGGATCATACCCAGGGCAGCGATGGTTTGCGGGTCCCAGTCCGGCTGCTCCTGCTCCCACAACTCGCTCAAAAAAGCGTCCAGCACCTCAGGCCAGACATCCTCGCCTTCAAGGGTGAAGCCACGGTGCCAGGATAGATGGTTGAGGCCCAACGTATCCAACCGTGCCGTTTGAGGCTCAAAGTGCTGACCGCGGCGCATCTCCAGCCCTTTTAGCATCTCCATCTTTGCGTTAATCGGTACGTTGCACAGACCAACCACCGGTACCTCTGGAACGTAGCGCGTAAGCGCCTCAGTGATCAGACCCGAAGGATTAGCAAAGTTGACCAATAGCGCGCCAGGTGCAACCTTCCGCATATCGCGGGCGACATCCAGCATCACGGGGATTGTGCGCAGTGCCTTTGCCATACCCCCGACCCCCGTCGTCTCCTGCCCGATCAAGCCGTGGCGCTTTCCCAGATACTCGTCCTCGCGACGCGCCCCCATACCGCCCACCCGCAACTGCGTGATAACGTAGCGAGCCCCAGCCAGTGCTGCTTGCTGATCAGTACTTAGTCGGACGGCAAACGGCGCACCTTGCGCCGTGACCATACGTTGAGCAAAGCCGCCGACAGTAGCAAGCCGCTCCGGCGCAATATCCACCAACCACAGCTCAGACACCGGCAAGCTGTCGGCGCGCGCCAGAAATCCGCTTACCAACTCAGGTGTGTAGGTAGAACCCCCACCGATCACGGTTACTTTCATCTTCCCACCTTTCGGACAGGCAACACCGGAACAGAAGAGCCCAGAGCAATCATACTCCCAGTCGTGCCGAGGGCAAGTCTTGCTACCCTAAGTGGCGATCCTGACCGAAGATGAGTGGAATGCGGCACACCCAGGAATACCGCCGGTCGGATGCCGATGCCTACCAGGTCAGGCACCGGGATTATGCTATACTCAGCAGTCACTATGTCCAGAGCAACCCAACACCTCAACACTCGCGAAACGCCGCGGGAGACGCTTTCTATAACGGCCGCTGGGTGCTGTCGGTGGCTCAAGAGTTATGTGCCACGCCATCCGCTGTGGTCAGTTGTGTTGGCATTCACTTTGCTGGTCGGACTACACGTCGCCTTCACGCCGGTGTTCGAGGCACCAGATGAGGTTTGGCACTATGCCTATGTGAGGTGGCTCGCAGAGGGATACGGATTACCTTCTCTGACTGATGATCGGAGCGGTGCCCATCAACAGGCGGCCCAACCCCCACTCTATTACCTGGCAGCAGCGCTAATCCGCCACCCCTTCGAAGATAGCAATCTCGACGAGGTGATGTGGCACAATCCCGGTTTTGGTCACCAAGCACCTGGAACGGTGCCTGACAACAAGAATATGCTCATTCATCCTCAGGCCGAGGTATGGCCTTGGCGAGGTGCGGTCCTAGCCATACGAGCTACACGAATGGCCTCGTTGGCCTTCGGTCTGATCACTGTTCTCGCAGCGTGGGCCCTCGGCTACGAGATGTTCCGGAGCCAGCGCTGGGCGCTGGTGACCGCATCGCTCGTGGCGTTTCACCCGCAGTTCGTGTTCATTAGCAGTGTCATCAACAATGACAGCGCCGCCGCCGCTCTGTCGACAACGTCTCTCTGGCTGGGCGCGCGCATCCTGATGAAGGGCGCAAACTGGCGTCGTGCAGCTCTCGCCGGGCTCCTCGCCGGGCTTACCGTACTGACCAAGTCCAGTGGATTGGGGATCGTCCCTGTCCTGGGTCTCTGCTTGATCCTAGCCCACCGCTTCGCTAGAGTACAGACTTCAGAATCCCTTTCGATCCCTAGGATCAGTGCTAGCCTAGCGCTCTACAGCTGCGTCACACTCCTTGTCAGCGGATGGTGGTACGCTAGAAACATATTGCAGACGGGGACCCTGCTCGGGCTCGGGAGCCACATCCAGACGCTATGGGGACGTGCCGAACCGGCACGTCTGGACCAGTATCTGTCCGAAGTACCATTGCTACTGCGCTCCTTTTGGGGCGCCTATGGCTGGGGCCACGTGCATTGGCCCGACGGCATCTATGTGGCGCTCTGGGTCATCGCGCTCATCTGTCTGGTCGCCGGGTTGCGCCATCTGTTTAACGGTTGGCGGATCTCAACCAACCCTCTGGATGTGTCTTCTTTAGGCGTCGTGACCGTTGTTGGAACCGTCGCGACCCTCTGGTTGATCGCCATCGGGGCGGCCCTAGCCCACTGGATGACATTGGTAGAGGCGCCCCACGGGCGCCTGCTCTTCCCGGCCTTAAGCGCTTGGGCGCTAATTCTAGCATTGGGCCTACGAAGCATCGCCAGCCGCCACCAGCGCATCGGTCGCCTGCTCACAACGGTTCTTCTGGGACTGACAGCGGGGTTGACCACGCTGGCGCCTGGCGCCAGGATCCTGGCAACCTTTGCACCACCACTGCACCGCAGCAACGATGCCGTGTTGGCCGCATGTACGCACCCCACTGATATTTACTATGCTGATAAGGCACGCCTGATTTGCGCCAATGTGCGGCCGTCGCGCGTTAATCGCGGTGAGCTGATAGAAGTGGAAGCATGCTGGACAGCCCTGAACCCGATGGTCGAGGACTACACCGTCTTCGTCCATATAATCGGGCCTGGCGAGGCACGTGTAGCTGAACGGCACACGTATCCCGGCTTGGGACGCTTCCCGACATCGCTGTGGACTGAAGGCGAAGCCTTCTGTGACACCTACCGAACACGCCTCGCGCCTGATGCAGAGGCACCACTGCGCTATCAGGTGCTGGTAGGGCTCTTCGACACCGCGACGGGTGCGCGACTCGCGGCCAGTAGCAGAGATGGCAGTTCACGGGAGCCGCCGGTCGTGGGTGAGATTCAGGTCGCCTCGTCGCACAGCGCGCCCGTTGAGCCCGATACACCCGCCACGGCTGACTTCGGCGATGGTATCCGGCTCATCGGCTATAGCGTCCCCAGCACGGCAGAACCGGGGGCCGAGATTGGTGTCAAGCTCTACTGGTCCGCCAGTGTCAGACCGACAAGGGACTACGTTGCTTTTGTACACCTTTGGCAACCGTATGCAGCGGTTCCTATCGCACAGCACGATGCCCAACCTCGCGATGGATGGTACCCAACATCCCTCTGGGTCGCCGGAGATCAAGTGCCAGATCTCCACCGGTTACAGATTCCCGAGACGCTGCCGCCCGGCACCTATCCGCTTTGGGCTGGGCTCTATGGTGCAGAGGACGGGCTGCGGCTACCCGCCGAGGGCCCACAGGGACGATTCCTCCACGATCTCGTCCCTTTAGGAGTTCTGAAGATTCAGTAGAACACCGCTTTCCCATCATCTGCGAGACGTCCGCAACTTCCTGCAAGCCAATGCGTACATAGAGTAGACAAGTCTTAGTGGACGTCGCAGCCAAGAACTACGTCCATGTTGAAAGGAGCAGCGGATGGCATATCAGCGACGCAAGAGTATCACCTCAGGCGTTATCCTGATACTTATTGGCGCGATTCTCCTGGCCCTGCAGGTCTTTCCCACCCTGAACATCTGGGCCGGTGAGCGTATCACTTGGCCTATGATCATTCTGGTGGTGGCCCTAGTCCTGCTTGTCATCGGCGCCCTTACCGGTACTGCGGATATGCTGGTCCCGGCGAGCATTGTTGGCGGCATCGGAACCGTGCTGCACTTACAGGTCGAGGGTGTGATCACTTGGGAAAGCTGGGCCTATCTCTGGACACTGATTCCGGGTTTCGCCGGGTTGGGCGTCTTCCTTGCCGGGCTGGTGAAATGGAACAGGCGGGAGATTGTTGATGGGCTCCAAACCATACTGGTCAGCTCAGTGCTCTTCGTCGTCTTCGGCAGTGTCATAGGGGACCAGTTTGGCGTGTTTCCGTTTAGGGATTACCTGCCGGTGCTGCTTATTGGCTTAGGTGTCTTCTTGTTGATTCGTGCTGTGCTTGGCCGTCGCCGCTAGAGACATCAGAGAGGAATAGTCAACCTATGAAACTACTGCGTTCCCAGGTAGTATGGGGGATTCTGCTAATCCTGGTGGGTGTGCTGTTCTTGTTAGAAAGCCTGGCGTTGCTGCAACTCGGCGCAATCTGGGCGGTGCTCTTCGCCTTGGGGGGGCTGGCTTTCGGGTACACAGCAGCAGAGAATCGCAACAACTGGTGGGCGGCGATCCCGGCAATGGCGCTATTGGGCGTTGCCGCTTTGATCGGCATCAACGTTCTCTTGCCAGCGTTGGGCGACCAGTGGGGCGCCGCAGTCTTCCTCGGTGCGCTGAGCTTGGCTTTCTGGCTTATCTATCTGAGGACAGATCGGCAGGAGTGGTGGGCCCTGATCCCCGGCGGTGTACTGCTGTCCCTCGCAGCTGCCATCGCCCTGGAGCCCTTTGTCACGGGTGAGGCGTTCGTTGGACTGTTTATGTTGGGGATGGGGTTAACCTTTGTTCTCGTTTACCTGCTGCCCTCCGATACCGAGCGAATGGGTTGGGCGCTCTTTCCCGCAGGTATCCTAGCGTTAATCGGCATCATCTTCCTCTCTGCGCTGACAGAACTGGGCAATCTGATCTGGCCGTTGGTCCTGATTCTGGTCGGCGCCTACGTCCTCATTCGCAATCTCACAAAGTGAGAGGGAGAATAGCTCATGGAGAACCGTAGACACGTTAGTCTGGTCGGACCCACTCTACTGATCGGGCTGGGCATCATACTGCTGCTGAACAACCTGGGCTATCTGGACTGGGGTCTGCGTGACATATTACAGCTCTGGCCCGTTCTGCTCATCGCAGCAGGGTTGGAACTCCTGTTAGGACGGCGATCCATCTGGGGCGCCTTGGTTGCCGCCACGATGGTGCTGGTCTTGCTGATGGGAGGGGTATGGTTGGCCGAGACACTCGGTCGTGACAGAATCGCGATGCAGACCACCGAGATCCGCTACCCTCTGCAAAGCACCCGCCACGCCGTCATCAAGTTGGCTCCAGGCGTCGCCGACCTCACGGTCACAGCCCTAGGCAGCTCTCCAAACTTGGTGGAAGCCGAGGTCCAACTCCCCAAGGGCCAGATACTCGATCATGACTTTTCTGCAGGGGCCGAAGCCCTGCTCTGCGTACGCACCACAGATCGAGGTCCGCTCCGCTATGTAAGCCCAGGCCGCGACCCTCTTTGGCAAGTTCGGCTCAACCCCACGGTGACATTGGATCTGCTGCTGGATATGGGCATAGGGAACTCGAGCTTGCTCTTGAGCCATCTTCAAGTCGACCAAGCCATCCTCAACTTCGGCATAGGTAGTATGCATCTGGCACTGCCACAGCGTGACAGCAGCATCACGGTTGACGGCGGCATCGGCACTCTACAGATGACGGTGCCACGAGAGCTTGGTCTGCGCATCGTGATGGACACCGGTTTGGTGGCCCGAAATCTGCCGGCGAACTATGTGCGAGATGGCGAGATCTATACTTCGCCTAACTATGCGCAAGCAGACTATCGTGCCGAGGTGGTGATCGGCCTAGGTATCGGCACCGTGACAGTCAATCCGGTATCAGTCGACGAGTGACTGCGGCGTCTCCTACGGCCTACCAAATTCTATGGCATACGCGAGACCACTGACTTCCCCATCGATTGCCTCATAGGTGATGCTGAGGTAGGTAGTACCCGCGGCGCCTCGTGCGGCAGTGCCGAGTCCCGAGATAGAAGCTGGACTGCCGGAAACTGCCTCTGCTGAGGTCAGAGTGCCGTCAGGTGCCGTGATAGAGATCCGCACCCTACCGCTTTCCACAGTGACAGTTGCATCTACCTGCACAGCATCACCAGACTGATAGAAGTCGAGATCCAAACGCTGCCTATAGACGCCTGACAGCCGATTATACCCGCCGTCGCAACTGCCGCTGTCCCCAATCGAGCGGCACGTCCCTCGCATTCCACTTACCGACCCACCCCCCTCACAGGCGACCGCTATCAACAACAGCACTGCCGCCAGCACCCAGAATCTGCTTTTCATCGCCACGCCCCCTTTGTCATCCTATGGAACCGCAGCCCATCATAGCCTAAGGACAGGAACAGACAAACGGGTGCACTAACGAGTTGTCATGCAGCCTGACCATAGGAACGGCGTAGTGGAGCGCGCTGCGCACAGAAAGCGTCCCATTCCTGGCTGAGATACATCGCTCGGGCTTTGATGACTTGCCGTGCGCCCTGGGCAGTCCACGTCATGCCGGCCTGTTTGAGCCGGGCGCCGATGACGCGTTTGCAGCCACTCTCAATGGTGCCACTCCCGATATGGTATCCTTGCGCTTGGAATTCCGGATAGCGCAGTCTGTGCCGATGCGTCGTGAAATAGGCCCCGGCCTTGCGGGCCTTGGCAGCGTGCTCCGCGTCATCCTGATGCTCGCGGAAGGCGGCCAACACCGCCTCGACATCCCCATGCCATAAGTTGTCCAGACACGCATTGGCCCACGCCCTAGCTTGGGGACTTTCTGGTCCATAGAAAGTATGCGCGACATCCCACACGTACTCGGCGGCATGATACCAGTCCAGGATCTCCACCGCGTTTGGAAAGTGTAGCTCTACCAACTCCCATATCCAGGGCGCCCCATCGGCGATAAACACCAGTTCGGTAACCTGCGGTGCCCCCTGGTGGCAGCCGGTGACATAACTCAATCGCCCGAACGCTTCAGCTGGGGCCAAATCAGCATAATAGTGGAGCTCTTCCACCTCTGGTTCCCATTCCTCGAGGCGCGCTTGTGGCGGGGGGGGGCGGTGGTGTACCAACAGCCTAGTTTGGGTTGCCGCCAGCCTTCCTCGGTGCGGGTCGAGGTCGCATCTATGGATCCATACAGCCGTTGCGGGGGCTGCTGGGGCCCAGCGGGCAGTTCCACCGCCTCAGGGTTCCACGCAGCCGCCACCGGTTGGCGATCTTGGGTAGCCCGCTCCTGCCCAATTTGCTCGGTGGCCATCCGAATGGCATTGTCACTCAGCGTTACTGG
>PWVB01000199.1 GCA_003562365.1 Anaerolineae bacterium | reverse complement strand
TAAAACGCCCGGGGAGCAGATATCAGACTCTTCGGAGCAATCTGCGTCGAAACGTGAAAATATGGCTGAAGAAAGGCAGCCTTCCAAACCGTGTCAAGTTGGCACAGTTTGGTAAACCAGGGAACTGGATGCACGCATACGCCGAAGATCCGCTTGATCGTCGAGTTGCAGTCGGTGAGATCATCAAGCCGTGGCTAATTCTGGGGCCGTTCTACGAAGATTTCTCAGCGACCGTTGATGGGTTGACGCTTTTCGAGCGAGTCGGTGCGCAGGTGGGGAAGACTTCGATGGAGGAAGTCGTCGTTCAGGCTCGACCAATTCTGGGGACTTCACCGCGCGAAGGTGAGAAGATGAGGTTCCGGGACTTTGTTGCGCCCTGGTCCTTGGTGCGGCGTCCGGAGGAGTATCTTTCCTGGGGAACCTACAATCTCTTTAACCAACTAGGTGCGGCGTTCCTGACCACGTTGGTGGCCCCGGATAAAGCTGGGATCCATCAGTGGTGCCTTTCCTCTGGTATCTCTCTGCGGGCGATCATTGCGGTCAACGGTGAGATTGTCTATGACAGTGACGCGGAGAAGGCCTCAGCAGCTCAAAGAGTCAACTACGAGTATGGAGTCTTCGCTCATCCCTTTGAGGCCGTGTTGGAGCTCGCTGACAATGTGGTTACTATCGCACTTTTCCGTCTGGGTCGCTTAGCTCAAGTGGGCTTTCGGCTAGAACTGCTTGACGGCGATGCACATGTCCACGTCCCTCTTGGTGATACGCCGTCGGAAGCCCGGCGACGGGAGATCGAGGCGGAGGTTCGCGGGCTGCGTCTCGCGCGCGATGTCTTTTACCCTCACCACCCCATTGGCGTGACGTTCACGGAGGCGCCGAAGGGCCCAGTACAGGTGGATCTGCTAACCGTTGCTGGGAAGCTGGTGACCTCAGTGCTGCCGTCAAAAGCTATCCTCAACACTGGCCAGGGCTTTGCCTTGCTCTGTCCGGCGGAGCACCTACCGGACGGTGCTTATCAGATCCGTTGCACGTGGATGGCGGCGATGGACGCTACCGTCGGTGAGGGAGATTCGGTAACGGCGACGACATTTGAGATTCGAAAGGTGACGCCTGTGGCAGCCGTAGGCGGCTACGATCGCATCGACGAGCGCAGAAAGCGTGTCCTGGTTCATTATGCGCGCGGTCAGGAACGCCAGTCTGTCTGGCCCCAGCTTTACCATGAGATCCTAGATGACCCCAAGACGGATTATGCGCACAGTCAGTCTCGTCGTCCCATCTGGCCCCAGGTCGCCCGCTATGCATTGCTCCGACAAGGTTTAGCAGACGCGCTGGCTGTGGACGAGGATGCGATCCGCGAGACCTGCGAGTTTGTCGCTGCGCGCAAAGATTGCGCCGATTTTCTGATCCAGGGTATCCTGCGGTTGATGACCTGGGAACGCGAGGAACGCCGCTTGAGCCCCGAGATCAATGCGATGATGAAGGACACGGTTCTGGGTTTCAAGTATTGGGTGGACGAACCCGGGGACACGGTGATGTATATGGATTCCGAGAACCATCGGTTCCTCTTTCACGTTGCTGAATGGATGGCTGGGCAACTCTTCTCCACAGAGGAGTTCACCAACAGTCGCCAAACCGGCCTCTACCACGCGACGAAGGGTCGCCTGTATATAGTGGAGTGGCTGCGCCAGCGCGGCCGGTTTGGCTTTGATGAGTGGCACTCCAACTCCTATTTCCCGATCGATATCGCGCCCTTGCTCAACGTCTATGACTTTGCCATCTCTGAGGATTGCAAGCTGCGGCAGATGGCTGGAACCATCTTGGACTATATCTTCTTCGATCTGGCAGCGGATGCGTTCCGTGGAGTCTTCGGCACAACCCATGGACGGAGCTATGGAATCTACCTCAAGTATCCAGATTTTGAAGGCACAGCGTCAACGTGCTGGCTACTCTACGGCACCGGCGCTCTGACTACGGAGACGAGTGGGATGGCGCCGGTCTGCCTGGCGACCAGCGACTATTGTGTGCCGGAGATCCTCTACAAGATCGCTAATGACGATCAAGCCGTGGTCGATGCGCGGATACGACAAGGTATCCTTAAAGGTACGGCAGCACACGCGGATTTCTGCGTCTACCGCACGCCGGATTATATGCTCTCTGGCCTCCAGGATCATCGCCAGGGTGAGAAGGAGCCCTCTGCCCACGTGGCCCAGGTCACACTGGGACAGAAAAGGGGGGAGCAGCCCGCAGTCATATTCTGGTCCTGCCCCCTGTCTTCAGGTGAAGGATCGGGGCTACGACCGGACTATTGGTCTGGGCACATTGCGCTGCCCCGAGTGGTTCAGCAGCGCAACGTGTTGGCTTTGACCTGGCGCTTGCCACGTTACGCGTGGATGACACACTGTTTCTTTGAGCCGGTGCGTTTCGACGAGATCCGCTTTGAGCCAGCTGGCGGCGACACGTGGGCCTTTGCCCGCGTAGGAGAGGGCTACGTGGGTATCTATTCCACTAATGGGATGGCGTGGGGCGCGCAAGGGCAGTATGCGGGGCGCGAACTTGTCTGCGCTGCCCGGGAGAACACCTGGCTTGTTGAATGCGGGCGCGCGGCTGATTGGGGCAGTTTTGACGTGTTTATGACGGCCCTGAAAAGCTCTCAGATCGAGTGCGCTGGGAGGATCCTCACCTACCATTCGCCATCCTTAGGCGAGTTCGTTACCGGCTGGGATGTGGTGCCAACCATTGACGGTGACCCCATTGTGTTGAGTGGCTATCCGATGGTTGACAGTGAATGGGCGTACGCTGACTTCGGATCTGGCGAGATGAGGATCTGTTACGGTGATCAGGCCAACGAGGGACATTGCTACGATCTTTGGTTTAATCATTGACGTACTCCCACGGCTTGTGAAGTCTGAGAAAACCGCCGGATAACAGGCGCTTTGGGCTTTGGTATCGTTGGCTCTAGAAGATGGTCGATGTGCCCAAGTCATTGCCGCTTAATCTAACGTCGGAGGAGCGCGCTGAGTTAGACGCGCACGGAACCATCACGAAAAGACCTATCTCCGGGAGTGGGCGAGCGCGCTCTCGAACACTGACGCTGGGTAGTCAGGGCGTCAGGCAGCGCTCAACGGCCTGCTGAAACCCCGAAAGCCGGATTCACTACCGGACACTTTCTGTCATACGAGGCATAACAAAATCGACAGGTATAGCGAAGTCCAGATTCAAGAAATGTTCAAGTAAATCCAGGCCAAG
>PWVB01000548.1 GCA_003562365.1 Anaerolineae bacterium | reverse complement strand
TCGGTGTTGGTGCTGGCGCCTCTGGGAAGGCCCTCGCTGGCCCTGCGGGTACTCTCTCGCTTGATACTGTTGCCGATCATCGCCGGAATCTCCTACGAGATCTTGCGCTTCACAGCACGCCATAAGGAAAGCTCTGTCATCAAATGGCTTGTCGCACCGAATCTGGCGTTGCAGCGGCTGACGACGCGGGAGCCGGACGACAGCATGCTTGAGGTTGCCATCACGGCACTGAACGCTGTCCTGGTCGGCGAAGCGCAGGCGGTGGACGCCATCGGCACGGAGGCGGGGCTAACTCTGGAATCAGCATCGGCAAAGGGCTTGGCCGATGGGGATGCCCGACCCGCCGAAGCAACGTGACGTGAGCCCTGCTCTATCGGGAACACCTGATTTATCGAATCCTTGTCGATTCCCAATTGACCATTTATGATGGGCGTCTAGCCCAACAATACGCTGGGGCGCTGGTGATTGTCAAAAGCGAGATCAGCTCTGCTTGATTCTGGACCATATCATCGTTGATACTGATGCTGCCGATCGTCGAGAACAGGAGCTGGCGTCCTGTGCAGCAGGACTTGTACGAGCGGGTTTCACTGCTGAGAGCTTCGTCTGGTGGGCTTTTGATCCGGATCAAGGCGCTGAGGCTTGGGATGCTGCGGTTGCGCCGGTTATGCTGCTGGGATGTGGTGGGCCCATCAGCGCTTAAAGGCCCGGATCAGGAAAAAGGGCAGATGCGCGATCTGCTTCCAGGCCTGCGTCAGCCCGTCGACCTGTCGTTCGATTTCTGCTAAGTTGTGACGTTCCTGTTCCGTTAGGGGCAGATCATGGAGGAAGTCGAAGCGCGCCGGGTCCGGCGGGAAGAGCGTGTCAAATAGTGAAACCCTGACCTCAAAGCCGCGGTCGGCCAGCAAACCAGGCAGTCTTCGGCCAACGTAAGGATCGGCGCCTGCCCGCTCAAGGGCCCTTAACCAAAGAGCGCGACTGTCGATTTCCGGCGGATGCTCGATAAGGCCGCCGTAGTCCGGTTCCAGCGCTACTAAGACGCCCTTGGGCTTCAGAGTTCGTTTGATCTCCTCAATAGCCGGCTCTAGCGGCGCGACCCAGAGCAGGGTCACCTGCGAGAATATCAGATCGAAAGTCTCCGCCGGCGTTGGTATGTGCCGGGCGTCGGCAGCGAGCCGCTGAGCCCCCCGGAACGCCTGCGGCGCTCGCAGCGCCGTCGCTTGATGATCCAGCGCTACCACCCGTCCGCTCGACCGGCGAACCAACTCTGGAACGACTGCGCCGTGACCGGTTCCCAGATCGAGGACGGAGAAACGCCGCGCCACGTGAATCCAGCGCAGAAGCTGGGCTCGGGCCGGGGCCAGCCAGGCAGCTTGACGCTGCAGCAGCGGTGCAACCGGCAGATCAGGGCGCGCAAGGCTCATCGCGGCTCATCTCAGTATGGACAGTTACTGCCCACAATCCGCTGACCAGGACAGCAATCTGGCTTCACGCCTCTAACGCCCCCCGCCAGCGCACGCGCAGGCACAAGCACATCCGGCGCAGGCACAAGCACATCCGCCGCCGCTGCGACTCCCACCGCTGCTGGACGATTTGGCGAGGGCTTCGAAGACGTCGCCGGTGACCCGGTCGACACCGCTTAAGTCGACAAAGCCGCCTCGGCTGCGGGGGATGTTCATTGAGCTGGGCATAATCGCCGCTGCCATACCACCCATCGTCGTCTCGGCCCAACCTGAGAATGAGGCTGCGACATCGCCAAAGGAGGTCTGACCTCCTCTGCTGCCACCTCCCGTACGACCCGACGGCGCAGGCAGGCTGCCGGCTCCAGTGCTGGTTCCGGCACCACCGCCGGTCCTTGCCGTCCGCGCCCACATCGGCCAATAGTGGAAGCCACGGCCCGTCAGGACGGTGGGATATTGTTCGTTCATCATCACCCAGGGTAAATGCTTATCCAGATACTGCTCACGTTCGCGGACCTCGCCCATTTCATTGGCTTGTTGCATTGCCCGTGCAATGACGCGTTCGTAGTACTCTTTCGTCTCGGCAATGTCGAAACCCTTCATCTTAGCAGCAGCCTCCTTTATCAGGCGTTCCATCGGATCGGTGAAGTCAATCTTCTCCACCGGTCGATCGGGATGCCGCTCCAGCTGATCCAGGAAGAAATCCTCATAGTCGTGAATACCAGTACCCTCAGCCTGGGCCGCGCGGCGACGGATCTCGCGGCGCTTCTGAATCGAGCGGCGATTTTCTGCGTTGTCCCAGGTTCGGAAGGGCTCTCGGACCCGGACTGTGAGAGGGTCTTGGTTGTCCAGCTCCACGATGCGTTTCTCCAGGAGCCCAAAGACGATCAGCGTTAGGATCTTGTGAAGGGGCAACTCCAGCAACACGGCGGCTTCGGGCGCCGTGAGCCCCCGCTTGATGCCCCCTCCCTCTGTATGGGCAATGGGGGGCAGATACTTGTTCTTCTTTGGCTTCCGCTTGAGTCGGGCTTCATTGTAGGCCACAAGCCCGATCAGAATTGGGATCGCTGGAAGAATCAGGATGGGGCTGAGCACGAAGAGCGCAAGTAGGCCGCCAGCCAGCAGCACGAAGACGGTGCAGCCTGTCCCGCCCGAGAAGCGGAAGAAGAGCCAGGTGAAGAGCGCCAATGACACAGCCCCGAGGATGAAGGCTGTCTCGGGATTGTCGCTCAGCCACTGATTGATGATATCGATCAGCGTCATACGTACGACGCGTGTCATAACGCGCTGGGGGAAGGAAACGCCTACCATATGAGGACCAGTGAGCCGTGCATTGCTCCACTCCCACAGGACCACAGTGCGATCCTGGAAGAGCGCCTTCGCTGTGAAGGGCTCTTGTTGGTAGAGCGCTTCGTCCGGCTCGACGCCCTCGGGAAGGTGAATCGCGACACCGAGGTAGCTTTCGCCTCTGACCAGGTCGCCATCAAACCAGGTCGGCGTGATGCGCAGCGAGGCATAGGCCTGATCGGTGGTGTCTTGGTAGACCATGTCGGGCATTGTGGCCTCAAAGTGAAGCGTGCCGCGTTCACCTGAGGCGATCGCTTGGTCGCGCAGATGGATCTCAACACCGATATCGATGTAATCCGACCGTCGGATGGTGGTCAGCGGTACGTCGTTGATCGATGCCACCATATTGCCGATGTCATAGTCACGGTGGGGCAATCCGATATCGACGATGTCGATGGGCGCGCCGTGGTTCTCAAAAGTAATGTCGTAGACGATGCGGATCGAGGCGTCAGGTTGGACATAGACCTGCATCTCCATCTGGGGCACGCTGAAGGCATAGGTCTGTGCAGCAGTAGGTGCGGCGCTGGCCCCCAGGATGGTGACCAGGATGAGGATCAAGACTGGCCAAAAACGTTTAACCATTTGACGATACCTCCAATGGATCAAACAGCATCTTCTGGTCACTGGACTGGGTGGGTTCACCGTCCACCACCGGCGCAGGCGCATGCACAGGCGCATCCGGCACATGCGCAGGCGCAGCTGCTGCCGGAGGACCCACGCGATGTCCCACCTAACGAGGGCTTGCTCAAGGCAGTGGGCAATATAGCGGTCGCCATCGCGCCCATCGTCGTGTCAGCCCATCCTGCGAAGGACGCCGAGACATCACCAAACGTCGTAGTGCTGCGGCCGGTTCCGCCGGCGGCAGCCTGCCCGCCCGCGCCGACTCTGGCAGACCCGGCGCGGGCTTGGCGTGCCCACCTCGGCCAATAGTGGTATCCTCCTACGTTGACCGCGGGACGATAGTCTCGCTGCATCATAACCCAGGGTAGGTACCTGTCGAGATAGGCCTCGCGCTGCTCGATATCGCCTAATGCCGTTGCCTGGGCGACGGCACGATCGATGACACGTCGGTAATAGTCCTGCGTGTCCGAGAGGTCGAATCCCTTCATTTTTGCTGCTGCTCCATTGACGAGCTCCTCCATCGGCTTCACAACTTGAAGCTTGCTGATCGGAGTATCAGGTCTCTTTTCAATCAGATCCAGAAACCCGTACTCGTATTGATGGATGACGGTTCCCTGTTGTTGCGCCGCATGGCGGCGAAACTGGTGACGACGTTCCTCAGTATCCAGGTCATCCTTGTCCTGTACACGAAAGGTCTCGGCGACCTCAACGGTTAGGGGATCGGCCTTTGTCTGGCGGACCAGCCCCTTCTCCAGCATCCCGAAGATCACCAGACCTAGGATCTTGTTTAAGGGTAGTTCCAGTATCACGGCAGCCTCCGGGGCCGTGAGGCCTCGCTTGATCCCGCCACCCTCAACTTGGGCGATAGGCGGTAGGTAGTTGGGCTTCCCACTGCGCACTATCGCGCGGATAAAAAAGTAGAGGAATAGCACCGGCAGCACAGTAGGCAGACAACCCAAAAGCGATCCCAACACCGGCAAGATCCTACCCAGCCAGCGCCCCACCAGGTCCCAAAAGGTGATCTCGACGATCCGGTCGATCCCGTCGCGGGGGAATGAGACACCGACGCGGTAAGCGCGGGTTGGCGAGACATCTTCGTAACGCCATACGGCCACGACTCGTCCCTGATCATCCACGAATTTGTCGTAGAAGGCCACATCCTGATATAGTACGTCATCCGGGTCGACATCCGGGATCGTCCGTACGCGTATCTCGATATCACCGGTTCCGCGCACCACATCGCTGCCGAACCAGGTCGGCGTGATCTGAACCGACGCTAGCGTGTCATCGGTCGTATCGGCGTAGACCATCTCCGGCGCTACGAACTCGAAGTGCAGGGTTCCAGTATCGCCAGATCTAATCGCGTTGTCGTGCAGATGGACCTCGATTCCTACGTCGATATAGGTGGAGGGCCGGATATCGGTAAGTGGCTGACCGTCGATCGACGCCCGCATGTTGGCAATGGTGTAATTCCTGCCGGGTGTCCCAATGTCCACGACATCGATTGGGCTGCCGTAGTTCTCGAACGTAAAGGTGTAGCGGATGTTGGCGCTGCCGTCAGGTTGGATGAGGGCATCCATCAGCATCTCTGGAACGGCAAAGCTGTAGGTCTGTTTTTCAGGCGTAGCGTTAACCTGTTGTGTGGTACCGAAGTTGGACAGCAGGCCTGAGAACCCCAGCAGCATCGCCAGCACCCAAACCACTGCTGTGGCTTTTTTTCGAGTCAACGTCTTATCACCTCGCTTAAGGATAAAGCTTGATACCGCGGGCGCGTCCCAGAAGCATCCGTTTTATCTGCTCAGGCGCCGCGAGCCCAGCCCTGTGGGTCGCGGGGACAATCGGCAGCACAGATAGCAAGGCCCGGACAGACCTCGCAGCGGGTAGGTGACTCAACCAGTTCGCGAAATCTGCGAAAGACCTCATCGTTCCAGATGTCATCCCACGTCTCACGGAGCAGATTGCCTGCACTACGGTAGCGACCGCGCGGAGGGATCACCTCGCCGCTGGGTTCGACGCGTACGGCGACGTCGCCGGTGCAGCGCGGTCCCCGGCGCACCTGTTCGCTCAGCGTCACCTTGGGATCGCGCTCGATAGGCGGATCCCAGATGAACCGTGCCTGCGCCATATCCGCGGTCTCCTCTACCGTTGTCGCGACTTGCGCCATACTTTTTTGAGTGAAGATTTCCTCCCTCTCCGCCAACGCCTCATCGGTGGTCACGTAGGCAACGAAGGCAAGGTTGTGAATCTGGTTCTCCAGCAGGGCGTCCACCGTGCTGGAAATTCGATCCAGCGTTGCCCGGACAAGCGGCACTTCGGCGATCGCGCTGGTCTGGTTTGCCTGCAACCAGTCGATCACTCGGATGGCGGCAGCGTGGTCGCCCGCTCCGCAGAGAGCATTGTGGATATCGGCGTGCGCTGCAGCATAGATGAAGGTGATGTGATCGACCCCCGCCTGCCGTAAACCCGCCAGAAGATCCTCGTCATCAATGTCGCTAGGTCGGCTGCGGATGCCGGCGATCATCCCTAGATCTTCAGCTCGCTCCACGGCGCGGATTGCATGATCTGCTTTAAATGTCTCGGGCAGCAGGAAGGTCACGTGAGGGATCCCGACTTCCCACAGGCGATCCAGCAGGGGGATGATGACATCCGGGGCTGCTAAAGGCAAGGAGGCCTGGAGCGGTGCGATGAGCTCGGCGCTATCGGGTGAGGTCGCGGCATCCTCCAAGTTGAAGACAGGATAGGTATCGCCGGGATCCTTGAGGCGTTCGATGAGCTCATTGACTCTTTGTATGTCAGAATGCAGCATGCTTTCGTGAGTGCCGGCGAAATTCTTCTTCAGAGTCTGGATGATCTCGTCCTCGGCCTGTCCCTCTAGCAAACCCAGCGCAATAACCACACCGGAGGGCGTCAACCGGGCGGCTGCCATCGCGTTGGCGATCAGCATACCGCTGCCGTCGTTTTCGACGCGCAGATGAAACCGCGCGAAGCTTCCGTGTGCTTCTTGCATAATATGGTGAAGGCCCGGTTCCACTAGCGAGGCAGAACGCGGATGCTCAAAGGTCAACAACCGTCTTAGCCAATCTTTCGCCATAGAGGCCCTCCTGACTGATGTGCGGGATCTAGCGGTATTTGTTTTTGTAAAGCTCAGGCTCATAGGCTGCGCGCCGGCCGGGACACGCCTCCCGGGGACAGAGCTGACAGCTCTCGAACCGCTCCTCGGTAGGAAAGCGCAGGCCCGAAACGGTCTTGTTGGGAACCATCAGGCAGCTCTCAGTGAGCACTACGCCAATGGCAAGTTGTGGGTCCCCAAGAAGTCTGAAGAGGGCGCGCTGCTCTTGAATGGGCCAGTCTGCCAGCGAACCGGGCGCCATTGTCGCGGTGCGCCCTAATCGATAGCAGGTGGCCAGATGCCTGGTCAGCGCCTCTGTGGCAGCGCCCAATGCAGCCTGCTTGATGGCGTCGGCCCAATAACGATATAGGAGATCGTCAAAGGTCTCACTCCAGGTCTGCAATTCCATACCGCAGGTGATCAGGTAGGCAAAAACACGGTGTGCAACTCCCAAGTTGACGCGCAACACGCGGCTCCGGAGTGTCACGCCATCAATGACCACCTCGTTGGGCCGTTTTTCATCGATGAAAGCCAGCTTATACATCGCTTTGGGCTTGGCGATGCTGGCTGCCTTGTCAATGAGCTCGTCAAGCTCCGCGCGTTGTGCACTCTCCGTTTTGATTCTTAGCTGGCGGGCCAGTTGATCCGAGTCGGGCTCGAAGGAGATCTGCTCCAGTACATACGTTGTCTCTGTCAGAGCGACTGCGTCCATCGTCTCATCTTTCTACTTTGCCGGTTGTGGTTCTCTGTCTTCAATCCCCAAGGGGGTCATCTCGTCCTGCGCCGCTGCTGCCGCCGCGCTCTGCCCCGAAGCCCGCACTCGAGCTCGTGCGCAGCCGTGTTCTGTGGCCCGCATTGTCAGGTGCGCTTCTCGCTCCAATCTACAGCCACCGCCGCACATATCCAGGTCGGGACAGTCCCCGCAAACCTTCGGCAAGCCGCCCGCCTCAGGGTCGCTCTCCCGCTCGCGAAAGCTTCGGAAGAGCGTGCTGTCCCAGATGTCCCGCCACGTATCAGCGAGGATGTTGCCGGCCGCGACGTAGTAAGACTGGCATGGCAAAACGTCGCCGTTGGGCTCGATGCACATCGAATACTCGGCAGCATTACAGCGCTTAGGATCGAGCCCGAGGGCCACTGGCGAAAGGCGGCAGTAGTCGGTCACTGTGTACCAAAGAAAGCGCATACCCAGCATCTCGGCCTCGTCTCGGACCTTCGTAAGGAGTAATGCCATCTCTTCGGCGGGGAGAGCGTCAGGGGTGGCTCTACCGCCACCGGCATGGATCATGCCATTCATCGCGAAGGTCCTGAGGCCCAACGTGTGCAGAAAGCGGACGGTGTTCACGACGTGGTCCTGGTTCTGACGAGTCACGGTGGTATTGGTCAAGGTGTGCAGTCCGATACCGAGGGCTTGTCGGATGCCGCGTACGGTCTCGTCAAAGGCTCCCGGCGTGGCGACCATCCTGTCGTGAACGCGAGGGTAGCAGGATTCAAGCGTCACCTGCACGTGGTTCAGCCCAGCATTCGCTAGCTGTTTTGTCAACGACTCCTTCGCCAGTTTCCGACCATTGGTGTTCATCCCCATGACCAACCCTAGGCTATCGCCATAGCGGATAAGGTCAGGGAGCGCGGGGTGCAAGGTGGGCTCGCCCCCGGTCAAGATGATGTGTGGAACACCGATCTCCGCGAGTTTGTCCAACACCCGGAACCAATCGGTCCGAGAGAGCGACCCCATCGCAAACCGGTCTGGTTCATTGTAGCAATGTGGACATGCATTGGTGCAAGCATAGGTCAAGGCTAGGTCGGCCTTAAACGGAGCCGTCACCGGCGTGCTAAAGACCGGCTGAAATTCCAAGAGCGGCGCTAACGTGCAGGTTGGGCACGCGGTAGCGGCTTCCTGCTGTAGCTGGCCGACTAGCTGATACATTTTGGCCAGGGCCTGCCCGAGCTCTGATCTCCCAACGCCTCGATACGTTCGCAAAAGCTGTCCCAAAGCTTCCTTCTGAGGAATGCCTTCTAATGCAAGCTTGACCATGGTCACCGCAGTTGTGTTCAGGTGAATGACGTCCGTCACATCGACGAAGAGCACGCCACCACCATCCTCCTGAACGCGCAAGTGAACACGTCGTTGCCCGCCGTCCCATTTTATGGGATACGTGTAGAGTCCAGGCGCAGTGCGTGCCGATGCGGGTCGCAGAAGCGCCCGGATGTTACGCGTCAGATGGGTCCAGGGAGTGTTGGCGTTCATCGCCCTGCATCACCACTTGGGGGCTTCCTCGATCTGGTAGGAGCTGCCGCAATAGGGGCACTCGATGAAGATAGCCCCGGCCTTAACCTCGATGTTGTCCCTGCTCAGGGCTCCCCCGCACGCTCGACACTGCAGGTGCTCCAGCTGGACGTCCCCAGAGAGATCGATTTTCTGGACGTGGGTGATCTCCTCCTTTTTGGGACGGACCCGAGTCAGATAGATTAGCACTCCGGCTGCAGCAAAAAGGATCACGCCGACCACGACGCGGATGAGCTGACCCTGGGCGCCGACCACGAACATAAAGCCAAAGAACGCGACTATGGCTGCAATCAGATAGGTTACGATTTCCATTGTCTTCTCCTTAACGATAACCGGAGGGTTGCATTGGGTAGTATAGTCAATCCCCAGTCGCCGTCAACGCGCGCGCAGACAGCGGTCATAGCGACTTTCCGCACTGACTCTGACCCTGTTTTGGGGCAACAGTTATCAGTCTCAGCCAGTCGTGAGGAGCTCAATATGCTTTTGATCGCGTATTCCGTCTGGTTTGGGCTAGCACACGGCTCCTTTTAGCCCTTGCGACCACCGCGTGCCGGGTGCTTCGGGTCCTGAGTCATCCCCCGCGCACCAAGAGTCCAGGCAGAACCGGGATCTTGACGGGCGTGCCGATCCAGCAATCGCGTTCTGGCCCGTATGGCTTAGACGGCGCGCGTGGGCCAGGTGGTGCTTAGCTTGGGCATAATGGTCTATGGGAGGCATCGTCTGCGCGAAGCAAATCCGCGCGGATCCAGAATCGGAGGAGACTGAGCAAATTCGGAAGCTCAAAGCCAGCTTTCGACACCTATGGCAGACAATGTGGAAACAGTAAAGAGCCACCCGGCGCGCACTTTTGCGCGCACTGATTACGCAGCTTGGTTCATTACTTTTGCAGGCAAGCACACGTGGGCAGAGCGATTCAGACGGATCAAGTCCGACACCGCCCGAGACTCAGTCGCATGAGCCGTGAAGACGCCCCGATTCGGCCTGAGCGAGACCGCCTCAAGCCTAACAATGTCCCGGTCTCGACTGGCTGGGCCAGACCAGACGCACGGCGTCTGTACTAATCGAGTGGAATACGTCTAGAATTGGCTGTTTCGCTCTCGGTCTGCTTGTCCTGATATGTCACACGTCAACATTTATAGTCCCTTTTCACTGGCCTGGCAAGTCTGGCGACAGATCATATGTTCCGTGCCGAGAACAGGCTAAGCACAAAAACGCTCATAAACGCACCTTGAAAGTGACTGTAACTTGATAGGGTGCTTCTCGTGATGCAGCTTCGACGGACACATAGAGATGATGTGGTTGAACATAAACAGCTGATTGGAGAACAATCCACCGTCTAACATCGCTTACGCCCTTGAGTGTCTCACGCAATCGTTCAGTCATATCACTGACGAGAACTGGTTAACGACGCTCGATGTCCAAACAAGTGATATCCAATCCAATAGACAGCGTGTCGCCACACCTAGCTACCGGACACTTTCCGAGAGAACGGGGCGAGACCATCACCTGGACTATGGTCTCGCTACTCCATCAGCACGAATCTGGGCTTTCTGATAATTCTCATCATTCAGACAGTGCTGGAATTGTCTCAGATCCGTTGTCCCGAGCTCTCCGAATCCGATTTGGCAGCCAGCAGATAAGTCTTGGCTATTCGTGTTGACCCTTAGGACCAACAAGACCTTCCCCCGATTAGGTGGACACTATACCAAGCGAACCACGGGCTGTTGAACAGCAGCTAGCTCGTAGGCTTTCGGTGGCATGTAGCCCAACGATGGGTGCACTACGTCCTTTCAGCTCCTCGTCAAAGCAAAGGGCTTTCAGGAGACTAAGCTCTGATGCACGAGGGCTGACGGCGTTGTGCGCTATCAGCCCTCGAAGGATGCACTAAAATGGTTAGGATTCTGCTGGATTCAGCGTTCGCCCGGCAAATAGCAGTGTGCCGGTCTCAGTGTCACGAATCATGAAGATGAAAGGCCGATCGACCCTAACCTGCTCTGGCTCCATAGGACTGGAGGTGACACCTATGACCACGGCGGTAGCTGCAGCGGCCTCGGTTCCGACCTCATCCACGGAGACGAAGGCCTGGTGGAGTACGTCGGAGATCAGTAGTTCCTCCGTGCCATCCATACCCGAGAAGTCCGCTTCCTCAGTGAAGGCCTGCGGCATACCCAGTGCCGACAAGGCCTCGGTCAAGCTGAATTTGGCAGTCGTCTCGAAGCGTGGCATCGTCAGGTCAATCTGCTGGTAGCTTAGATCGGCCAGCATCGAAGCAAGCTGTGCCTGATCTAGGCCCTGCTCAACGGCCTCGAACTTGCCGGCATCCGGCAGGAGGATGATCATCGAGAATTCATGTCCATCGTAGGGAAGTTCTATAACCTGATATCCTGCACTCCGAGCGTAACGAAAAGCCGCGACCTGCCGCATCATGGGGGCCTCGACCGATCCACCGTCCAAGAGAAAGAAGTCGCCATCCCGCGTTGCCTCTTTCATAAAAGGTTCGGCCCACGCCGCATTGAAGTAGATCGCGTTGGTCAGAACCAAACGTGTCAGATTGTCCAGGACGCCCTGCGGTATCAGGTCCTGGATCCGATCTTCGGTCTGCTCGCTGACCCAACCGTTGATCGCCTGCCGGGCAGCTTCCGCATCAGCCTCAAAGTCGACGAGACTCAGGCCTGCTCCGTAGTTGCGGGCCAGAGCATCGAGGTAAGTCTCCTGGAAAGTGTAGTCGTGCTGGCCCCAAAGTGCGTTGACGATGTTCAGCCGGAAGCCTTCATCATCCTTGCCCTCGGCTTCCTCGCCGTGCTGGCTCAGCTCGAGATCCAGATGGTTGAACGCGGCGTGCAGCCGGTCTTGGGGCAAGGTGAAATGGAGTGCCTCCGCCATCTCCGCCTCCGTCATCCCGCGGGCGCCTGCGTAAGTCATGGCGAGCGCAACCGATATACTGTGTGGTGAGAAGAACAGATTGCCATCAGTACCTTTCGCTAAGTAGCGGTAGAGATCCAGTGCGAATGCCTGGTTTCCTGCTACCAACTGTGCCTGATCGTCGGTGCTGACCAAAGGCGCTACGGCTCGCGGCGTATCGGATTGCGCCAGTACGATCTGGGCACGAGGTCCGTGGTACTGCTGGGGACTTACTGTACATCCGAAGGCGCTTAGTAGCGCGGCCAGCAGGATCAAGTTACCAAGTTTATGCTTGCGTTTCATCTCGGATTCTCCCTTCTGGGAACGTCTGATGAGGTGACCGATTACCTGTTATTTAGACGCCGATGAAGTACCAAAGGTTCCAACAGACATGGCAAAATCGCCGTAACGCCTGATGGGGGTATAGAACAGATTATTGGAAAAAAGGGCATGGTTCATCTTTGATCGAAAACTCCTAGTATAAAGAATAAGGATGCATAAGAGCGAGACATGAGGTACCCTTCTGTACAGACCTCAATATCTAGCAACAGGAGGATACACTCATGTCAAACAGCACTTTATCAAGGAAGTTGGC
>PWVB01000296.1 GCA_003562365.1 Anaerolineae bacterium | reverse complement strand
CGGCCCTTCGCGTGGAAGCTCGATCCTCTTAGTGGAGAGCGGCAGCCGATGGAGGGCACGCTCTACCACGCCTCGCCCGATGGACGCTGGCTGATCTCGGCGAATATGACGACGATGCGCCGCACCCAGCCGGGTTACGGTGTGCGGGTGCCGGATGAGCTTGTGCAGCGGAACATCGGGCCTGCGGAGGATGATGGCTTCTATCTCACCGACACCTCAACCGGCAAGCGGCAGCTTCTGGTCTCCATTGCGGAGCTTCTGGCAGAGGCGGATCCGCCGGTGTTGATCGATGACCCTGCACGCCAGGAGATCTACGGCTTCCACAGCAAGTTCAACCCACAAGGCGATTGGCTGATGTTGAGCCTCCGCTGGTTTCCGGCCGGTGATGCGTCGGTCTTCAATATGTTCAAGGTCGATCACAGTGCCGTGCGCTTTGCGTGGGTGACGATGCCGCTGTCCGGTGGCCGGAAACACTGTGCCGTGGGGCCGGAGCAGTGGGAGAAGGGCGGGCATCACGGGACGTGGTTCCCCGACGGAAAGCGGATATCGATGAACCTCAACATCGATCGCGCAGGCCTGCGTTTTGCCCAGGTTAACCGTGACGGCAGCGGCCTGCGTAAGATGTTCGATGATGTGATGGGATCGGGTCACCCAACGGTTCATGCGGCTGGAAAGCATCTGATCACCGACACCTACACCCACGAACCGACCGCTTTCGGCGACGGCACGATCCCGCTGCGTTGGGTCGACCTGCAGACGGGCGAGGATCAAGTGCTTGTGCGGATCAACACCCAGCAGCCGTGCGAGGATAGCGTGCTGCGCGTGGATCCGCATCCTGCTTGGGATCGCACGTGGCGCTACCTGACGTTCAACGCTTTCGTGGACGGGACGCGCAAGGTCTTTGTGGCTGATATGCAGGCGCTGCTGCCCTAGGGGCAGCGTATGGATCAAGTCAGGTCGGTTCACCCACAGGGGCAAACGCCGGTTAGCTGCGCCTCTGAACCCGGTCTATCAAGTTCGTGTGCCCCGAAGCACTTTCAGCGTCCCAGGGCGACCTGACCGACGACCGCGGAAGCGGCACGGATGACTGTGGGCAGGTAGACGTGGCCGGTGACGGCAACGAACCGGGTGTTGCTCCAGGGACTGCTGCCCTCGGGTGTATGGGCGCGCACGCGATAGTGCCATAGGCCTGCCGGTTGACCGGTCACGGCAAGATGCGTGGCGGGGCCGCTGTATACGACGATGGGCGCCTCAAACCAAGGCGTCGCGCTAAGCTCCAGCGTGTAGGTGGCGTCGGTGATGACCGGCGTCCAGGTAACGGTGTAGATCCGGTTGCCGTCAAAGTTGTCGATGTTGTCCAAGGTTGGTGCGGCAATCGGTGAGGTGCTGACGCTGAAGGTGCGGGTCTCGCTTAAGTCGCCGGCACCCGCCTGATTGTATGCCTCCACTTGATAGGCCCAGACGCCCGCCGGCTGGCCGGTGACCCGATAGCTGGTGTCAGGACCGGCGTAGCGCACGACGGCGCTGTCGGAAGCGTCACTTGGGGCCTCCAGAAGTCGGTATCCCGTGGCTCCAGTCGAGCTTGACCAGCTCAGACGGTAGGCGCCCGGTTCGATGTCGGCGACGATCTCGTACAGGGTCGGCGCCGCTGGTCTGACGGTGGTGGATTCGCTGGCGCTCCAGGCGCTGTTACCGGCGGCGTTGTAGGCCTGCACCCGATAGTGCCAGGTGCCGACAGGCCTTCCGGTGACCATAGCCTGGGTGCTGCTGCCTTCGTACCGCAGCGTTGGCGACTCGAAAGCGGGATCAGTATCCTCCTGTAGTCGATAGCGCGTCGCGTAGGGCACAGAGGACCAGGTGACCCAATAGTCACCATCCTGGGCAGCATTGTGGATGGGGTCGAGGGTAGGGGGTATCAGCGATACGAGACGCTCCAGCGCCGCTCCGGCGTTGATGCGCCCGTGACCGTAGTCCGGGTCCCAGCCGCTGGGGCCCAGGTCCACCGCCGTGTCTTTCAACACGTTGTTGACCTGCTCGCGTGTCAGACTGGGATCCATCGACCAGAGCAGGGCAGCCAATCCCGCGACATGGGGGGCTGCCTGGGAGGTGCCGCTGCCGGTGCCGTATCCATTGGGAAGAGTACTTAAGATCGACACGCCTGGTGCTGCCAGATCGACGTACTTGCCGCGGTTTGAGGAGCTGGCGACGCCGTCGCTGCTATTGGTTGAGGCGACCGCCAGAACTTCGTCGGCATAAGCTGCCGGGTACACAGGCTGATTTTCGTGGTCGCAGCCATTTGTGCGGTAATTGCCATCGCCGCAGTTCCCCGCGGCCGCGATGATCAGCACCCCCCGGTTATAGGCGTAGCGCACCGCGTTGTGCAGCGTGCTGGAACCATCCGGCCCTCCAAGGCTCAAGTTGATGATCTGGGCGCCGTGATCGGCAGCATATGTGATTCCTGCGGCGACCTGATAATGACCGCCCTCGCCTCCGCCGCCCAGGACCTTGACCGGCATTATCCTGGCCTGCCATGCCATCCCGGCTACCCCGATCCCATTGTTGCCAAGGGCGCCGGCGATGCCGGCGACGTGGGTACCGTGACCGTGATTGTCCTGGGGCGGATCAGTGCTGTCAAGCGCGTTATAGCCGGGCGTCAGCTTACCATGGAACTCAGGGTGGATCAGGTCCACGCCGGTGTCGAGCACGGCGATAATCAGCGTATTGCTGCCGGTGGAAAGCGCCCAAGCCCCCTCGGACCCGATCTTCGCGTGAGCCCATTGCTGGCCGTAAAGGGGGTCGTTGGGTGCTGCCAGCGCGCGCACCCGGTAGTTTGGTTCTGCATAGACAACGCCGGACAGCGCGCTGAGCGCCTCGGCGATCTCTTGCTCTAATCCTTCGGGAACCCGCCAGCGCTCAACCTGCAGGGCGACCAGTGTTTCGACCTGCTGAGCGCCATACTGGCGCAGGATTTGCCTGCCGCGCGCCTCATCTTGGACCTGCACGGTGGCGGACTCGAACCTGACCAGCAGCTCGCCCGCGTGGTAGGCACCCGGTGGTGTGGCATTGTCGCTTCTGACGGCCTGCGTGGTGCGGCTGCCCAGGAGGACCCAGAGCAAGCTGCCGAGCAGAAGCCACCGCAGTAAATCGCGCACCCTGTAGCTCATCATATCACCTCAGTGGGGGATGATCATAAATAGCAGAACCAGCATCCGGGACTGAACCTTATCAAGCCTCTGCGAGCTGTTTGCGGATAGTCTGCTCGTATTCCGGAAAGTAGCGTCCGATATCCAGCAGGTCGAAGGATCGCAGGATTGACTCCTTGGGCTCCCGCTCCAGCAGGAAACGGAAGGAGGCCTCGACGAGGTGCGCCGGGGAGACCTTGTCCTGCGTCAGGCGAGTGTAATCATCTTTCTTGACGGTCACCTGATGTCGCGTGGCCCTCCTGCCTTCGGTGACCTTGACCGTGCACGCGTAGTGGGTCGGTTTTTCCTTAACCTGAACGTCGATCTGGGCCATACTGCTCCTTTCCGGTCAGGGGAGAGCGCCAGAGGATAAGGGAGAGGCGCCCACTCGACTTCAGATCCCGTGGACCGAACTATCGAATCGTTGAACTCCATCTGGTACAGTATATCACGAATGGGGCATATGGTGAAGTCAAGTTGGCGGGCTCAGCCAACGATGGGAAACGTGTGATTCGGCTCGATTGTGAGCTTAACTGACGCTTGCGGATTCCGTTCTGCGACAGTACACTTCTGGTGGATGTGAATGACTCATCCTCAGCTCGTCAGTGGTTGGCTGGGATGACTCGGAGATTGTGATTGTGCAATCCAGGTGGTTCCTGATCGCACTGTGAAAGGAGTCGCTGTATGAAGGATTATCTATTCCCTACTGCGCTTTCTGACCTTGACCCGGAATTGGCAGATCTAATTCACTACGAGACCGAGCGGCAGGCGCGCAAGTTGGAGATGGTGCCCTCGGAGTCCATTGCTCCCACCGCGGTGCATACTGCCGTCGCCTCACCCTTTTCGCATCTCTATGCGGAGGGATACCCTGATGAGCGCACGCGCCGGATGACCGAGGAGGAGATCCTCGACTACGCAGCGGAGTTGGGCCACTATCGACGCTATGGCGATCCACGTTACTACAAGGGCGTCGAGTATGTCGATGCGCTGGAGGCGCTGGCCCGAAGGCGGGTGGCCGAGCTCTTCGCCACAGAAACTGTCCCGGCGGACAAGCTCTTCGTCAACGTTCAGTCGCTCTCAGGCGCTCCGGCCAACACGGCGATTCAGTATGCACTGATGGACCCCGGCGATACACTGCTGTCGATGGCGCTCCACGTAGGTGGACACCTGAGCCATGGAAGCCGCGTGGCCTATTCGGGCAAGACCTACAATGTCGTTCATTACAGCGTCGATGACAAAACTGAGCAACTCGACTACGATGCGATTCGCGAGCTGGCGCTGGACTCGAAGCCCAAGATGATCATTGCCGGGTATACTTCCTACCCGTGGGCCCCCGACTGGCAGGCGTTCAGGGCCATCGCCGACGAGGTGGGGGCCTATCTGCTGGCCGACATCGCTCACGTCGCCGGGCTGACCGCTGGTGGCGTCTTTCCTAATGCGGTAGGCATCGCCGATGTTGTGATGTTCACGACACACAAGACCTTTACCGGGCCCCGCGGCGCTGTAATTCTTACACACAAATCGTCGTTGGCGCGTCAAATCGACCGTGCGGTCTTTCCCGGCTTTCAGGGGGGGCCGCATATGGGAACCGTCGCCGGTTTGGCGGTGGCAGCCAAAATTGCGGGCACCGAGCGCTTCCGCGAGCTGCAACGCCAGACCGTTGCCAATGCCGTCGCCCTAGCTGCAGCTCTGGAGGCGGAGGGACTGCGGGTCGCCCACGGCGGGACGGACACGCATATGGTGCTCTTGGACTGCAAGTCGGTGAAAGGACCCCAGGGCACCCCGCTTATGGGAGATCCGGCCGCCTGTATCCTGGACATCGCTGGGATCGTGACCAACCGCAATACGATCCCCGGTGATGCCACGGCGCTCTATCCCTCTGGCGTGCGTATCGGGACGCCTTGGGTCACCCAGCGCGGGCTTGACGAGGATGATATGGCGGAGATCGCCGAGATTATCGCCAGCCTCTTCAGCGCGATGAAGCCTTACGTTCTGGAGAAGCGCAGCCCGAAATATGATTACCGGGCGCGGGTGGATTTCGACGTCCTTGAGCAAGCGAAGCTCAAGGTGGCGGCGCTGGCCGAAAAGGCCAGTGATCCCTACGCGCTCGAGCCCAAGACCGGATACCCGCATTTCTACTATCTCACCGATATCCCGAAGGGCAGAGGCGCTTACGAGCGTCTCTCTCTTGAGGGGCGACAGGTCAAGCTTTTCGTCGATTGGTTAACGCCCTCCGATACTGCGGCGATGGTAGACGGAGAGTCCCGCCCGGTCACCCTGTTGGAACCGAATGGCGAGGTTATGTCGACCGGCGTGGTCACACGGGTGGCCGAAACCACGTATCATCTCGATGTTCCGATGGATCGGGCCTCCCGCGTGATGACCTGGTTGCGGGCGCTGGTTGATGGGTATGTGGCAACTGACGATGTCTACGGGCGTCTGCCATTCCTGGAGGCCGTCTGGGATCTGGGTGAGGCGCCGGCGCCTGTTGGTGAGCTTGAACCGGATACAGGGCCGTATACTAAGCCCTATTTCGTTGGGGCCTGGGCCTGCAAAGCCCCGGCAGGCGACGCGTTGCCGGCCTTTGCGTGGAAGGCGTCCGAAGATGACGCGCTGCGCAGGACGCGACTCAACGCTACGCACCGTGAGATGGGTGCCCGTATGGTACCCTTCGGAGGCTGGGATATGCCGGTCTGGTACACCAGTAACTCCGACGAGCACCGCGCTGTTCGCGAGGCCGCAGGCCTCTTTGACGTGAGCCATATGGGGTGTTGGGACGTGCGGGGACCCGAGGCCGCAGCGTTTCTGAACCTGGTCCTGGTCAATGACATCAATCTCCTGGATGTCGGTGATTCCCAGTACTCTGCGCTCTTCGACATCGAGGGCAGCCCCCTGGATGATCTGCTGGTCTATCGGATTGGCGACGATCACTATATGCTGGTGGTGAACGCGTCAAATAACGATAAAGACTGGGCCTGGGTTAACGGGGTGCTGAATGGGGAGCTGCTCATCGATCCAAGCCGCCCGTGGGTGCGGTGGGAGGCACCTGCCGACAGCGTCATCCTGCGCGACCTCCGCCAGCCCGAGGCGGGTGAGGATATGCGGAACGATTTGGCGATTCAAGGACCCAAAGCACGGGATGTCCTGCTGACACTGGGCGGTGAGCCGGACGATCTGGCCAAGCTGAGAGCGTTACCCTGGGCGGGCATCACCCGCTTGACGCTGGGCGGATTCGATCTGTTCATCAGTCGGACCGGTTATACCGGCGAGCGTATCGCCTATGAGCTCTTTGTCCATCCTGGTCAGCTCGTGGCACTGTGGGAAAAGCTTCTGGAGCTGGGCGAGCCTTTCGGCCTGCAGCCCTGTGGTCTAGCGGCGCGGGACAGCTTGCGCATCGAGGCAGGACTGCCGCTCTACGGTCACGAGATGGCCGGCCCCCTGGATCTTACGATGGCTGATGCGGGGTTCGGAACCTATCCCAAATGGTACAAACCTTTCTTTGTGGGTCGAGAAGCCTTCATTGAGCGAGAGCTGGAGCGCGATGCGGTGGTGGTTAGGTTCGGCGTTCCTGACAGGGGTCAGCCTATGCCGCAGCAGATGGATCCTGTGGTTGAGGCGCGGGGACGTGTGGTGGGCCATGTCACCAGCTGCAGCCTCGATACTGAGGGGTATCTGGTCGGCCAAGCTTATGTGCGTGAGGACTACCGGCGGGTGGGCACGCAGCTGGCGGTTCTGGTCACGCCCCGTCGTGAACCCAAGCCCCGCCAGGCTCTTCAGATGGGGGACCGCACACCGCTTCCGGTCACTATTGAGGTGCTCCGTCGCTTCCCGCGATAGCCCTCTCTTTCGTCTTGAAGCAGACCCGCGCCGTGTTTGCGTTACGGCGCGGGTCCTTGCTTGAGCCGCCTGGTAGCGTGCGCCTTGCGCCGGGGCTACCGGTACTGTGCTTGCCGGCGTGAGGGAATGGGATAGAATCCAGCGTCGTGCCGACACCATTCCAGCATCTGGACTACGCAGAGCGCATCCGTCACCATCCCGCGCTGTCCTCGTCCTTGAGAGAACGCCTCAACGGGGACTTTGGGGCGTTTCTCCTGGGCAACACCGCTGCAGACGTCCAGGTGATCACGTCGCAGCGCCGGGTGCAGACTCATTTCTACCAGTTGGCCGATCTGGGACGGCGTTCGGCCGTAGCGACGTTGCTTGACAAGCACCCGGAATTAGCCGCTCCGCGGGACCTCAGCCCCGACCGGGCTGCGTTCGTGAGTGGCTATCTCGCGCACCTGGCATGGGATGAAGTGTGGGCTCAGGAGCTTTTTCTCCCGTACTATCGCAATGCCCAGGGATGGCCCGATCCTCTGGCCTATTCCACCCACCATAACGCTCTACGGATCTTCCTGGATCGAAAGGCCTACGCCGGGCTCCAGGACAGGCTTAAGCTTCCCGTCCTGCTGCGGTCGCTGATCTTCGCCCGCTGGCTGCCCTTTGCGCCGGATTGGGCGCTGTCGCGCTGGCGCGACTGGTTGGTGGTGCAGTTGGAGGATCCCACTGCCGTTCAGACCGTTGAGGTTTTCGCTGAGCGTATGCAGATCCCAATGGATCGGCTGGAGAGGATTGTGAGTTCCATCGCCCGGGGCTCCTACACCGCTGTGCCGGGGTTGGACGCGGCGGTGGCCCAGTACGAGGAGCGAGCACTGTCAGCAAGCTTACGCACTCTGGTGCATTATTGGGGCTGCGCTTGATCTAGGGCCCGTCGGAGTCCGGTCGATGGTGAGCCCCGATGCTGTCGTCTGAGGCCCGAACCGGTATCTCGTAAGGCGGGTGCATCAGCCGTTCAAGATAGAGGCGGTCAACCGTGCGTCGCGCCTGGATGGCTCGTCGCTTGCGGAGCATCCGTGGGATCCCCAGTATGCCAGCGGCGATGCCGCGCAGCGTAGCGCGGGCCTCGGTCCCCCGCCAGGCTGCCACCGCAGCCTTGACCAGCGCCCATTGGCCGCCTACAATGGCGCGCCAGTGGGCCTCCCACATGTCCCCAGGGTAGTTCTTGACCACGGTGTAGATGCGGTTGCGCCCATCGTAGAATGAGGCGGTCGTGCCCCCTCCGGAGGCTTTGAGTTTGTGGTAGATGATAGCATCGGGCTCGAAGAGGCAGCGCCATCCGCTGAGTTGTGCCCGCCAGGCCAGATCGACATCCTCGAAGGAGAAGAAGAAATCCTCGTCCAATAAACCGATCTCATCCAGCATTGTTCCTCGGTAAGCCGCGCTTCCTCCGCAGGCGCTGAACACGTAGGCCCGCCGATTATACTGTCCTGCATCGGGGCACCATACCCCACGGTTGTGGGCCAAGCCGTCCGGTGTCACATAGTCTCCGGCTGTATGCAGTGTGTCCCGGCGGTCGAAGAGCAGCATCTTGGAAGCGATGATGCCAGCCTCAGGATGGTCCACGAAGGCTTTAACGATGGCGGTCACCCAATTAGGATGGGCCTCGGTATCATTGTTGAGGAGAATGCGGAGGGCGCCGCTGGCCGCGCGTAAGCCCATGTTGCAGGCGCCGGTGAAGCCGAGGTTGGTCGATTGCGCGAGCACCCGAATCTCGGGATAGTCGTGTAGGAGCGCCAGGGAACGATCCTGGGAGGCGTTGTCGACGACGAGCACCTCTATATCGGCATAGGTCTGGCGTCGCAGGCTGTCGAGGCAAACCGGCAGATGGTGGGCTCCGTTCCAGTTAGGAATAATGATGGAGACGCGCGGGTTAGCTTCTGCCTTCATCGTTGGTCTGGCTCAAGGTATACAGCGCGAAGGCGCTCTATTCACCGAAGGTATCCGGCGGCATTGACAAAGGCGGTGACGGCATCCCGCCAAGGCCGAAGACGGATGCCGAGGGCCGCTGCTGCGCTGTTGGACAGCGGGGTGTACGCTGGGGGCGTGCTGGCTCGTTGGAACGCGTTAGATCGAATGGGGGCGATGGGTACTTCCGCACGTCGGCTGCTGGTCAACACAGCTTTAGCAAACTCCAACCTCGAGGCTGATCCTTCGTTAACCAGATGGTAGACGCCGTAGGCATGGGTTTTGATGAGCTGGATGATGGCTTCGGCCAAATCCACGACATAGGTAGGGTTGCTGACCTCATCGGTGACCACCTGAAGTGCTCCGCGTTCATTGGCCAGCTGGATGATGCGGTGGGGGAAGTTACGGCCCTCATCCGCGTAAAGCCAGGCCGTGCGCACGATATAGAAGCGGCTTAGAAGGCGCTCGGCATACCACTCACCGGCGAGTTTAGACTGCCCATAGGCGTTGATAGGGCGGCGTGGTCCCCATTCGCGATAGGGTGCTGTCGACTGTCCGTCGAAGACCTCGTTGGTGCTGATCTGCATCAGCTCCGCGTTGGTCCGCGCCGCGGCGAGCGCCAGATTCTGGACTCCCATACCGTTGACGCGGTAGGCCAGGTCAGGATTGCGGGCGCAGCCGTCGACGTTGGTCATGGCCGCGGCGTTTAGGATGAGGTCAGGAAGAAAAGCATCCGTGAGACGCTGCATCGCCTGACGATCGGTGATGTCCTGGTCGGGGAGGTCAATGCCTTCCACTTCGTGGTCACTTGCCAGAAGCGGCATCAGGGTGCGGCCCAGTTGACCCCGATGACCGGTAAGCAATATTCGCATTGAGCCGCTCCTTCGCTGGAGTGATGGTAGCTATGCGTCGTACTCTACCATAGGTCGGTGATTTGACCACGGTAAGGCAGCGTTAGCACTGAGGAAGCTCAGTACTTTAGAACGGTAATTACGCCTTGGTACATCGCTACAGCGCAGTCTCGCTTTGCCCTCTATGACACGTGCGGGGTTCCTCCGCGTTTCCATCGTCCACATACATTGGTTCTGGCTGACCGGTGTTCTTTTTTTCGACGACTGGTAGATACCTGCGTGCCGGATCTCCCGGTTTCCCTGTCGACGATCCGCCGCATCTCTCAGGCCTGCCTCCGATGCCGCGTTGATTCTTTATCACTGTCTTTTTGCACAACTATTGCGGTCCAGGTAAAAGTATATTATAATGATATTTATATTGTTATCTAGCACAAGGAGGACAGGGGCAATGAAGAGAATAATGAAATCCGTGCTTAGTAACTCGGGGTTTTGGGGCGGTGCGCTGGCGGGGGCGCTGGTGGCGCTGCTGGTGCTTGGCGGAGGCAGCGCCGTAGCGCAGGGAGCCGGTGACGTTCGCCCGGGCAATGGGGCCCCGGAGGCTGATGCCGCTGCTGTTTTCGGGCCGGCTGACCCGGGCTCCGCCGCCGTCGGCGACGAGATGTTCGCAGCAGAGGCCCTGTCCTCGGCCGCAACGGCCACCATTACCTCTGCGATCACCTATCAGGGCGTGCTGGAAGACGACAGCGGACCCGCCAACGGCAGCTTCGACTTTGCCTTCCGGCTCTTCGACGACCCCACCGCAGGCATCCAGACCACCTCTGTTCACACCGCTCCTGCCGTCGTCCAAGACGGACTGTTCACCGTCCCGCTCGACTTCGGTGCCGACGCCTTCTCCGGCGAGGCCGTGTGGCTGGAAATCGCCGTCAGCCCAGCAGGTGCCGACACCTTTGAGACCTTGTCGCCACGCCAGGCGATCACGGCAGCACCGCTGGCGCTGGGTCTGCCCAATGTCAGCACTGATCCAGCCACGGGCCGCGTGAGCATCGGCGGCGGCTCCCCGATCAGCAGCTTCGAGGTTCTGGGTATCAAACGCGACCTTGAGGACTGGGTCGGTATGTACGTGGTCGGCGGTGGGCCCGCATCGCGGCCGTTCTATGGCTACGCCACCGACGACGCACCCGGCCAGAAGTGGGCTTGGACCGAGTACAACGGCTCCACCGATGAATGGCGGCTCTATACGATGAGCGGCAACGTCTTCACGGTGAGCGAGGCTGGCGATGTACGGGGAAGCGGTAACTTCACCCAGCCCGTGGTTGCCGACGGTCTCGTCAAGGCGGCGGTGCAGGTCGAGTGCTGGGATCTCGTTGGCTTCCTAGACGTGTCCAGGTCGTTCAACACCATTACCGGCGAGCCCGTCACGGCAGAGGTGGGACCTGACCAAGGGCAGTGCTTTGTCGACTTCGGTTTCAATCTGAGTAACCGCTTCTTCAGCGCTACGGCGGTATGGTCTGATCTGCCTCGGGGCGTATCTTGTGACGTGGATTCGACCAACAGCCAGCGCCTGCACTGTATGCGCTGGCGTCCACGTCCCAACGATGTGGGTGCCGAGGGCTGGGGCGGTCCCATTATGATCACGGTCTACTGAGCGAGGTGCGTATGCGATGCAGAGCAGGTTTACGCATAGGAGTAGCGTGCCTCGCCCTCGTCCTGATCGGGGCGGGGCTGGTGCGAGCGGTACCCGGCGCCAGGCGCGTGGTTCGGGCTGCGACCGATGCCTTCACGCTGGACTGGTGGACCGTCGATGCCGGAGGCGGCACCAGCGATGGGCCGACCTACAGTCTCTCCGGCACGCTAGGTCAGTTCGACGCCGACCCGAGCAGCGCGGGTATGAGCGGGCCCGGCTTCCGGGTGACCGGCGGGTTCTGGGCTGGCGTTTCCGAGGAGCCGCCGGATCCAGAGCCCCTCAGGGTCTATGTACCGCTCTTAATGCGGGAGTGAGCCAAGCCTGATCCGGCAGCGGGGCGACGGGCATTGGCGTCCGTCGGGGGCCGGCCCTCGGCACATCTGATTGGTGTGCCCGTCCGGTCCCTGAGCTGCCTGACCCCCGGTTAGGCACAGCGGCTGTGCGTCACTCTTTCGCAAACCGGGCCCGCGCTGGCAGAAACGGTGGCACCGCTTCGTCCTGCCCGTGACCAACTCTGCTGTGCCTGTGCACACCGGTTGTAGCGGGGAGCCTGTTTCCTCGCTCGCCGTTTCCGCGCCTTGTATATTGAAGTAAAATTTTAACATCGCGAATGGCCAAAGTCGAGCCAGTGTGGGAAGGTAAGCCCGTCACGAGGGCAGTCACTGATGGCCCTGCGATAGATTACATCGAAGATCGGCAGGCCTCGGTGCGGGCGGTACTGGTTGGTGACGGTCCAGCACTTCTTCGGTGGCTTCCAGCGGCTCTTGGTTGGGCTAGTGACGACTCTCCCCACTTTAGGTGGGGAGCTTCTCGGGACACGCTCGGCGTT
>PWVB01000130.1 GCA_003562365.1 Anaerolineae bacterium | reverse complement strand
GAGCTGCAGCTGCCGGGCCACCGGCGCCGTTGGCTACGGCGCACGCCCGCGATTGCGGCGGGGATCACGGACCACAAGTGGTCGATGGAGGTACTATTATGGTACCGAGTCCCACATCCGCCCCAGCTTCCGAAACGGCGGGGACGGCCCTCCAAGCTGAGTGGCTTACCTGACCACGGTCAAATGTGGTGCTACCAGGCCGAAATGAACCATGCCTTTTCCTCGTTTATATGACTCTAGCGTGGATCGACTTCACTAGGCCTCCCGGAGCCAGCACCTGGACCTCCTCGATACGCAGGCCCGCTCGGCTCACATTCGCTACCGTCCTGCGTGCGATGTGCGGCCCCATAATGCGAACCACTATGGGATCGAGGAAATCCATTAGGGTGCCAATACCGAACACATCCACGCGGACGTGTTCCAGCAACAAGACTTGCCCTCCCTGCCGAACCACGCGTCTGACCTCTTGGAGGCCCAGTACGGGATCTGGGACCGAGCAGAAGACGAATGTCGCTAATGCTGCGTCGAAGACATCGGTAGCAAAAGGGAGAAGCTGGGCATCTCCCAGCGCAAGATCCACCTCAACTTCGCCTCGAGTAGCTCGATGTCGGGCCCGCTTCATCATCCGGTCACTGAGATCGATCGCCGTCACACGCACACCCTCAGGATGGTAAGCCAAGTTCTTTCCCGTACCAATCCCCACCTCCAACAGCTGCTTGCCTTCGATGCGAGACCAGAGAATTCGGCGCCAACGGCTGAAGGCCACCCGCTCCACTATGGCTTCCAAGGCATCATAGACCGGCGCAATGCGGTTGTAGCGCCTCCTCGCCGCTTGAGTCTGTCTGCGATTGGTCATCGACCTTGCCTCAGTAGGACAGGTCCACACGACGCAGCAGTTGTGCGTTAGCAGCAACGATGATCGTGCTGAGGGACATCAACCCCGCGCCCACTGCTGGGGACAGTAGGATACCGGCCGGCGCCAGCATCCCGGCGGCCAGTGGTAGGGCCACGACGTTGTAGCCGGTGGCCCAGAACAGATTCTGGATCATCTTCTGGTAGGTTGCCCGGCTCAGTTCGAAGATACGAACGATGTCCATCGGATTGCTCTCGACGAGGATGATACCAGCGGACTCTATCGCTACATCGGTGCCGCTGCCGATTGCAATGCCTACGTCTGCGCGCGTCAGCGCTGGTGCATCGTTGATGCCGTCGCCCACCATTGCTACTCGCTTACCCCGCGACTGCAACTGCGCGACCTTCTCATCCTTATTCTCAGGAAGGACCTCGGCGAAGTAGGTCCCGATGCCGAGTTCTTCCGCCACTGCCCGGGCGACCTCTTCACTGTCTCCGGTAAGCATAGCGACTTCGACGCCGAGATCCTTCAGCCGGCGGACAGCATCGATGCTCTCCGGGCGGATGATGTCCGCCAGCGCAAGGGCAGCTACGACCTCGTCCTCGTCGACCAAGTAGACGACGGACTGTGCTTTGTCACCAGCTTCAGTCGCGAAGGCCTGCAAGGACCGGCCCGGTTGGATCTCGAGCATCTCCAGCAGTCTTGGCCCACCGACGTAAAGGCGCCTGCCCTCCCATCGGACACGGACTCCGCGACCCTTAATGGCCTCGAAGTCGCTCACCGCCGGCAGATCTAGCCCACGTTCACTGGCCTTCTGGCGGATGGCTCGCGCAATCAGATGCTCCGAGTCGCCTTCCGCAGCTGCGGCCACCCGGAGCGCTTGTTCCTCGTCCCAGCCATCGGAGGTAGCCACATCGACAATCCCGAATTCCCCCTTGGTGAGGGTACCCGTCTTGTCGAACATAACCGTGTCCAACTCGCGGGCCTCTTCGAGTGCCAGACGATCCCGCATCAGAATGCCGTTGCGTGCCCCTAAGGAAGTGCTGATCGCCACAACGAGCGGCACTGCGAGGCCCAGAGCATGCGGGCAGGCGATCACCAAGACAGTGACCACACGTTCCAGCACAAACAGGTCGAAGCCACGTGCCGCAAGCCAGCCGAGCGCTGTGAGCGCAGCTACCCCAAGGGCTATAAAGAAGAGCCAGCCGGCCGCACGATCCGCCAAAACCTGGGTGTCGGACTTGCTCTCCTGTGCCTCCTCAACAAGCCGCATGATGCCAGCGAGGGCTGTATCGTCACCTGTTGCCGTGACCCGGACCCGCAGGCTGCCCTCTCCGTTTATCGTCCCGCCAATGACCTTATCACCGGGCTCCTTAGTCACCGGCTTGGACTCACCGGTGATCAGGGCCTGGTTAACGTCGGACCGTCCTTCTACGATCTCGCCATCCGCCGGTACGCTGGCCCCGGGCCGTACCAACACGAGGTCGCCCTCGTCCAGAACATCGATTGGCACTTCCTCCACGTCGTCGTCGTGCCCAATGCGCTCCGCTGTATCAGGCATCAGCTGCGCCAGTTCCTTTAGGGCACCTGATGCCTGACGGACGCTGCGCATCTCCAGCCAGTGACCGAGAAGCATGATGTCGATGAGCGTTGCCATTTCCCAGAAGAAGGTGCTCTCGGGATTCACGAAGATGGCGAAGAGGCTGTAAGTAAACGCCACGCTGATCGCCAGGGAGATCAACGTCATCATTCCGGGTCGCCTGTTACGCAGTTCGGGAACAGCCATATTGATAAAAGGCGATCCTCCGTAGAAGAAGATGACCAGGGCGAAGACGGGTCCAATCCAACGGCTCCCGGGGAAATCCGGGGTGCTGAAACCGAGCTGCGCCTGGATGAACGGGCTGAAGACCAAGACGGGGATGGTCAGGATCAGGCTGATCCAGAAACGCCGGCGAAACATCTCTTCGTGGCCGGAATGGTCAACGTGGTGGGTCTGATCTGCCTCGGATTTGGCTCCAGCGTGCTGATGGTGAGCAGTATCCTCGTGCTGCTCTTGCCTCTCTTCACCGGTGGAGGGTCGGTTATCTGCATCGTAGGCCATCCTGGCGCCTCCTGTGTCTAGTTTTCATCTTGACTCCCCTGGAAAAGGGTGGGAACATCAAAATACACCCCGGCATATTGTGGTTAGCGAACCGAAAAACGGCGTAAGCAGTGGCAAAAAACGATCAACCTCGTGTCCGCCACCCTTTTTTACTAGAGTCGTCTTTATATTTTTAATTATAGTCCGCAGGTAATAAGACGCAAACTCTTCTACGTCTGAGTGTTCCCCACCCATATAGTAGCGTTAAAGCTGCGTTTGGCCCTGCCGTCTGGCACGTCTCCCTTATGCATCCGGGATCCTGACCTGCCGTCCCCGGGCAGCTGAGT
>PWVB01000270.1 GCA_003562365.1 Anaerolineae bacterium | reverse complement strand
CGTGGAGCAGATATCAGACTCTTCGGAGCAATCTGCGTCGAAACGTGAAAATATGGCTGCAGAAAGGCAGCCTTCCAAACCGTGTCAAGTTGGCACAGTTTGGTAAACCAGGTTGATGCAGCACAGGAGGGTGCGTTTGCCAGTCTTACTGGGCCCGATGATCACGACTAACTCTCCCTGCTGGAGGCTGAGCGAGGTTCCGCGGAGTGCCGTCAGCTCTCCGTAGGTCTTGCGGAGATCCTTGACGCGCACGATGGAGTTCGGCGACATTATAGCGTAGGGCCCTTTTATTAGGGCTTAACCCAACGCAGGTCACCGGTGGAGAGATTGAGAATGGCGAAGCTCGGTTGGTACCAGCGCAGCTGTCCCAATGCACCTGGATTGATGACTCGCGTCGGGCCCACTTTCTCGTCACGCGTGCGGTGCGTGTGACCGTGAACCAGATAGGCGTAGGTTTGGGATGCGAGTAACGCTCGCCCCTTGTCGGAGAGGCTGTCGTGGATCATTGCGATACGGCTCTGCCCTATGATGAGGTCGTGAAGGCGCGCGAACCGAGTGGGCCCAAAAAGCTCGTGAGCCACCGCCGAGAGCAACGGCTCACGGTCCATATTGCCCTGCGCTATCCATGCGTCGAAGCCCCTCAGCAGTCGCAGGGTCTCGGTGCTGGTCACGTCTCCGGCGTGGAGGACGGTTGTGATGTCCTCTGACCGCAACCGGACCAGCGCACGCTGGAGACGCTCTTTATCATTGTGGGTGTCTGAGATCAGGCCAATGCGCATCGTAGACGGCTCTCTCCCCAGGTCTGGATGGGTGCAGTGTTAACGCTGGGTAGTCCTAGCAGGTTCGGACGTCCTGAATCTCAACCTCCAACGCTTTGAGTGCCGAGAGAATGGCCTGTCTCTCGGCGCAACAGACCTTGACCACCAACCGACCGTGCCGGTGATCCTCGCTGTAGAAGGTGCCCAACGCCACGATATCGCCGCCAACGGTCGCGATCGCGCTGGCGATGCGGCTTAGCACACCTGGCTCATCGTGGACGTGAAGCGTGACGCGGATGCCCTCATCGCGGGCGCCCATCATCTCCATCAGCACCCTGAAGACATCGGTCTCGGTGATAATGCCTACCACCTGATCGCCACGTACCACTGGCAGCGCGCCTACCGCATTGTCGACCATCATCCGCGCCGCATCCTCCAAGGGGACGTCCTCGGTGACCGTCACGAGATCCCGGGTCATGATCTCCTTGATCTTTAGTTTCGAGAGTAGATAACCGATCTCGTAGACGTTAAGGCTGGTGGCAGGAGAGGGGGAGGCGTAGAGCAGGTCCTTCTCCGCCACGATGCCGACCAGTCTGTTGCGCTTGTCGACCACCGGGATGCGGCGTACCTGGCTCTGGCGCATCACGTTCAAGGCTTCAGACACTGATGTATCGGGAGAGACGGTAATCGGGTTACGGGTCATTCTATCTTTGACAAACATCGCTGGCTCCTCATCTGATGGCTGTTTCGGTGAGACGTAGCGCCGGTTGCATTGCCTACCGGTCTCCGTCAGGCCCACAAACACTTGCTCTGGCTTGCAGTTTCACCGGATCTGACCACACTATTATCACATAGGATGGCTGGTTGGGCAACCGAGCGTTGGTGTAGTTGGTAAGGAGGCGTTGCGCGATGATGACGGATGAGGTGCGGGTTACGCAGGAGGCTTTGAAGGCGTTTTGCCGGCAGGTCTTCCGGACGCTGAGGCTGGCTGAGGAGGATGCGGACACTGCGGCCGACGTCCTGGTGGCGGCCGACATGCGGGGGATCCCTTCCCACGGGGTAGCGCGGTTGCCGCGCTATGTGCGCGGGTTGCGGAGTGGCCTGATGTGCGCGGATGTCTCCCCCGAGGTGGTTTTGGAGACCCCCTCATCGCTCGTCATCGATGCTCGTGGCGCGATGGGCGCCCCAGTCAGCGCTCGAACGATGCGTCAGGTGATCACTAAGGCTCGGGAAGTCGGGGCAGCCTTTGGCTGCGTTCGTGATTCCAACCACTTCGGAATCGCCGGTTACTATGCGATGTTAGCGCTGGATCCGGCCCTGACTGAGATGGATATGATCGGACTCGCCATGACCAACACTGCTGCGCTGGGCGTCCCTACCTTTGGGCGGGATCCGATGTTTGGGACCAATCCGTTGGCTTTTGCCGCGCCGGCTGACGAGGAACGGGCCTTTGTTCTGGATATGGCGACCACTGTTGTCACTCGCGGAAAGGTTGAGGTCTACGGTCGGCGTCGTGCGCGGCTGCCAGAAGGATGGGCGGTGGACGAGACTGGACAGCCCGCCACCGATCCTGAGCACGTGCTCCATAATCTGACCTATCAGATCGGTGGCGGCATTGTGCCATTGGGCGGGCTGGGCGAGCGGTTCGGAGGGCACAAGGGCTACGGCCTGGCTGTGATGGTCGATATCCTCTGCGGCGTGCTCTCGGGTGCTGCCTTCGGTGCCGACATCTCTGATGAGCCAGGCTCCACTGCTCGGGTCAGCCATTTCTTCGGTGCTTTGCGAGTGGACACCTTCCGTGAGCCGCAGGCCTTCCGCCAGGATATGGATAGGCTACTGTGCTCATTGCGGAGCTTACCTCCTGCTGCAGGCGAGGCGCGAGTCTACTTCGCGGGGTTGAAGGAGTTCGAGTATGCGGCTGCCTGCCGTCGCGACGGGATACCGCTGCCGCGAAAAGTCTACGATCAGCTGATGGAGACGGGGGCCGCGTGCGATGTGCCATTGCCCGCAGTCCGCACCGTCGGCGGCGCAAACTGCTGATTGCGCGTCGCTGGGGGAAGGTTGAAGCGGTAGAGTTAGCGTAGGCGCGGGATGCGCAGGAATAGTACCTGGCCCAACGAGAGCTTAGCGAGATGCTTCCAGACGCCCTGGCGGCGGTTGCGCTCCTCTTGAAGCTGACGCAGCGACCGAGCATGGGGCAGAGTCACCTCCCACACCAGCCAGAGCGCCGCCGCGGTCAGCCCGGCCTCCAGCCACAGTCCCGATGCCACTGTGCTTATTAGGAGTACCCCCAGTAGTGTAAGCAGGCTCCCGGCGGTGACCGAGACTGTCACATTCTTCCAGACTACCGTCTGTACCTGCATCACGAAGGTCAGCAGAGTGGGGTAGAGCAGGTAGGCGACGAAGAAGCTGGCTCCAGCAACAGCCTGCTGAGTCGGCGTCCCGCGCGGCAATGCCAGTTGCCTCAACAGAACGCCCCTTCCGATGTGGAGCACAAGGGCCCAGATCATGCCTGCGATGCGGGCCTTGCGACTGAACGCGTCAGCAGGATGCATAGGCTGATCCTCGAGTGTCAAAAGGCCTCATTGGCTGTCGCACAGCTGGAACAGCGGGGACTGCCGCCGGGCCGCCGGCAGTCCCCTGTGGATGCTTGTCACCGGTGCTGCGGGATTGGTTTCAAACATCCTCACAGCCGACAACTAGCCTAAGCCCTCGATACGCTTGGCAGCGATCAGCGTGTTCTGCAGCAACATCGCGATGGTCATCGGGCCGACGCCTCCAGGGACCGGGGTGATCCAACTGGCGATCTTCTTCACGGTGTCGAAGGCTACATCACCGACGAGGCGGTAGCCGCGCCGGCGGCTGGGATCTTCCACGCGGTTGATTCCTACGTCTATGACTACAGCGTCAGGCTTGACCCAATCGGCCCTGACCATCTCGGGGCGGCCTACCGCTGCGATCAGAATGTCGGCGCGTTTGACGACGCGGCGTAGGTCTTGGGTGCGCGAGTGACAGATGGTGATGGTCGCGTTGCGCTTCAGCAACAGCATGGAGACCGGCAGTCCGACAATGTTGCTACGGCCTAGGACCACCGCCTCCCGGCCCTCGATTGCTACGCCGATGCGATCCAAGAGCTCGATGATGCCCGAGGGCGTCGCTGGCGCAAAGAGCGGATCGCGCCCTTTCATCGCCAAACGGCCGATGTTGACCGGGTGGAAGCCGTCGACGTCCTTCTGCAGGTCAATGGCGCTGAGCACCCGCTCCTCGTCTAGATGGTCCGGCAACGGAAGCTGCACGAGGATGCCGTGGATGCTCCGGTCTGCGTTCAACCTGCGCACCTTGGATTCGACCGTCTCCTGCGTCGCGTCGCCCGGGAGCTCGATCCCCACGGAGTGGATCCCGACCTCACCGCAGCGACGCTGCTTCATACGCACATAGGTCTCGGAGGCGGGATCCTCGCCCACCAGCACCGTCGCCAACCCTGGAACGACATCGTTTTCTGCCTTGAGCGTGGCGACCTCTGCCGAAACCTCTTCCTGTATTGTGGCGGCGATGGCCTTTCCATCGATGATGTTTGCGCTCATAGCTACTCCTTTGCTTGCTAGGGCCGCACCGTTGCGGCTCCGAATCACCGGCAACTCCCTGCTTCCCTCAGGAGAGTCCCACGATCTTGCCGTCCTCCAGGTCGATGTTCAGGAAGTTGGGCGTGCTGGGCAGCCCGGGCATGGTTCGTACCTCGCCCGCGAGCGGGTAGAGGAAGCCCGCGCCAGCGCTGGCACGGATATCGCGGATGGGGAAAGTGTAGCCGCGGGGGACACCCTTCAACGCCGGGTCATGGCTCAGGGATAGATGCGTCTTAGCCATACAGATAGGCATCTTGTCGTAGCCCAGATCGCTATAGAGTTTGATCTTGGCCTCCGCTTCAGGGCTATAGTCGACGCCGTCGGCGCCGTAGACCTCGCGGGCCAGCGTCTCGATCTTCTCCTTGATCGGCTGATCGATATCATAGAGGAATCGGAAGTCTGAGGGCTCCTCTGTCGCACGGACCACGGCCTCGGCCAGGTCAGCGGCGCCCTCGCCGCCGTCGGCCCAGTGCTGGGCGACCACAGCATCGTAGGCACCCGCCTCCATTGCGGCGTCGTGCACCACGGCCCACTCGGCATCGGTGTCCGTGGGAAAGGCGTTGATGGCGACGACCACAGGGATGCCGAACTTCTGCGCAATGGCGATATGCGCCTTGAGGTTCTCGTTGCCGGCTCGGACGAGGTCGAGGTTCTCCTCAATGTATGCCTGGTCCAAGTCTCTTCCAGGGATCACACGTGGTCCGCCGCCGTGCATTTTGAGCGCACGCACTGTGGCGACCAGTACGACGGCGTTGGGGACTAGGCCAGAAGCCCGGCACTTGATGTCGAAGAACTTCTCCATACCGATGTCGGCGCCGAAGCCGGACTCGGTGACGAGGAAGTCAGTCATCTTTATGCCGAGCTGATCAGCAATCACCGACGAGTTGCCGTGGGCGATGTTGGCGAAGGGACCGGCGTGGACGAAGGCCGGTTGCTCCTCCAGTGTCTGGAGCAGATTCGGCATAATCGCATCCATCATCAGCACAGTCATCGCGCCGGCGACGCCTAGGTCCTCGGTGGTGATTGGGGCTGGGTCTCGAACGCTGTCATCGGTGCCGATGACGATCCGTCCGATTCGCTCGCGCATATCCTCTAGGCTTGTCGCCAGCGCCAAGATAGCCATCAGTTCGCTGGCGACGGTGATGTCAAAGCCCGTCTGCCGCAGCGGCCCGTCAGCGAGGTCGCCTAGCCCCACGAGCACGTTGCGCAATGCGCGATCGTTCATGTCCACCACACGGTTCCAGCTGACGGAGTAGGGGTCGATGTGCAGCTTCCTGAGCCCTTTGCGCTCGAAAAAGCTGTCGCTCCAGCGGCTCTCGTGGTAGATGCGGGCGTCGATGGCGGCTGCACAGAGATTGTGCGCCACGCTGATAGCGTGGATGTCGCCAGTCAGATGCAGGTTGAAATCCTGCATCGGCACGATCTGACTGTAGCCCCCTCCGGCGGCCCCACCCTTAATGCCGAAGGTGGGCCCCATCGAGGGCTGCCGAATGGCGGCCATCGCCTTGTGGCCCAGATACCCCATAGCCTGGGTCAGCCCGATGGTGGTGGTTGTCTTACCCTCGCCTAACGGTGTAGGGGTGATGGCGGTTACATCAATGTACTTCGCATTGGGTCGATCCTTGAGCTTGTCGCGCACATCGAGGTGTACCTTGGCCTTGTACCTGCCGTAGAGCTCCAGGTCGGCCTCGGTGAGGCCGACGGCCTCAGCGATCTCCTGAATGGGGCGCACCTCGGTGGCCTGAGCGATGTCGATGTCTGCAGGAACCGGTTTGATCCTCTTGACTGCCATGTGGATTACCTCCTAGGGGGATAAGGTTCGTTCAGAATGCACCCAGTTGGCACGGAGCGATTTGGATACCCAGCTGGTCTGCCAGATAGCCAACCAGCATTTTTGATGTTTTGAACTGTGCGGCGAGATTCCAGGCCATCTTACAGGCTATCTTGCCTCGAGCGTCTGTTGCGGCTTTCAGGGCTGCAGGCAGTCCCTCGGGCACAGGCTGCTCGGCGATGTCGCTCTGGTCCCAGCCCTGTTTACCCGGGTACCCGAAGAGCCCTAGCTGGCAGCGATCAAGCTTGACACACAACGCATCCGCCGTGCGACCCACATCCAGGGGGGTAGCATCGAGCTCGCGGACGATGTCGAAAGCCGCTGCACAGGCCAGTTTGCCGTCGACCAACCGCACCTGAACGGCCGTAACGACACGTTCGTCGGGCGTGAAGCTTTCCGTTACATTCTTTTTCTCAAGTGCCATAGGCCCCTCCAATTCTGACCTGATCTCGATTATGCACTAGCCTAATGGTATACCGAACCAGCGTGCTATGCAAATTGGCAGATTGGAGATGAGCATTGACCCGCGAATGTCCGCCTTCTATAATAATAGTATGGATAGTCCATCGGCATCGGTGAAGCGCATCTTGATTCTCACCTCCGACGCGGGGTTTGGGCACCGCAGTGCAGCAAATGCCGTGGCTGCCGCGTTGGACGAGCGGTATGGGGCGGTCTGTGCGGCGAATATTGAGAATCCGATGAATGATAGACGCGTTCCGCTGCTGCTGCGTAGCTCCCAGGATGACTACGACAAGCTGGTGCGCACGGCCCCCAAGCTCTACAATCTGGGCTACGATCTCAGTGACGCCGTCGCACCGGCCATCTTAATGGATAGTGCCCTGACGGTGATGCTCTTTGAGGCGCTCTTCCGCCTGGTGCAGCGAATCCGTCCAGATGCTATCGTGACCACCTACCCGCTATACCAGGCGCCGCTGAAGGCGGTCTCTCAGGTTCGGCGCTGGCATATCCCGCTGATCACCGTCGTAACCGATCTGGTGACGGTACACACCATTTGGTTTCACGACGCTTCCGATTACTGCCTCGTCCCGACCGAGAAGGTCCGTGAACTGGCCATCAGGAACGGGGTGGCGTCCGAGAAGGTAGAGATCACGGGGATCCCGGTGCACCCGGAGGTGCTGCACAGCGCTGGTGAGCCCTCTGTCCTGCGGGAGCAGTTGGGCTGGCGGAATGACCTGCCGACGTTGTTGGTCGTGGGCAGCAAGCGAGTTGGACGTCTGCGGGATGTGTTACACTTGCTGAACCACGCCGCGCTTCCCCTCCAGTTGGTGGTGGTCGCCGGCGGCGATGACGCGCTTTACGCGGAGCTTCAGACGACCACCTGGCATCTACCGACCCATACCTATAACTTTGTCAAGAATCTTCCGACGATGATGCACGCTGCCGACTGTATCCTGTGCAAAGCCGGTGGGTTGATCGTCTCAGAGTCACTGGCGGTGGGTCTTCCGATGATCCTTGTCGACGTCTTACCCGGGCAGGAGGTGGGTAACGCCGAGTTCGTGATCGAACATCGTGCGGGCGCGTGGGCGCGCAATCCGGTCGCCGTGCTGGAGCTTCTACATCACTGGTTAGATCGGGATGGACAGGGGCTGGCAGAGCGAGCCACCAACGCCAGGCGACTGGGGCACCCTCGCGCTGCCTACGCGGTAGCGGAGCGGGCGTGGGCGGTAGCAGAGGTAGGACCGCGGCATCGCAAAGAGCGCCCGCGCTCGGTTGAGCGCTCGCGGTTGGTAGCCTGGCTGCGGCGCAACAACGTCGCCCTACCCGACGAGCTGTGACCTTGCGCGGTTAGTCCGGGCGAGCTGGGAAAGTGCTGTTGAGCCTGCCCTGCGGGGCAGAGGTGAGCTGCAGGAGGTAGGTATGAGAAGCCATCAATCGTCGTGGCGTCTGGGGTTCTTCGCCGTCACGGTCCTCGTCTTGCTTTTGGGCTGTCGGATAGCGGAGCGACTGCCAGCACCACCGCCTGTAGTGGAGGAGGTCACCGTGGTGCCGGCACCGCCTCTCACCTCCGACGCGATCTTCCAGCTTGAGGGCGCGCTGCAGCGTATCTATGCGGAGGTCAGCCCTTCGGTGGTCTATCTCGAGGTTTGGCGACGGGCGGCGGTGGGCACGCTGGAGGGCTCTCCCTTCGGATTGCCTAGTCCGGATCAGCTGCCCCAGGGGCCAATCGAGCGCGGATCGGGGTCCGGCTTCGTCTGGGATACGGAGGGACATATCGTCACCAACTATCATGTGGTGGAGGGCGCCGAGAAGATCCGGATCACCTTCTCCGATGGTACGATCGTCGCAGCGACGGCGGTCGGCGGCAATAGGGACAGTGATCTGGCTGTATTGCGCGTCGACCTGCCTGCCGATCGGCTTCACCCGGTGCGGTTGGGAGACTCCAACGCCGTTGTGGTCGGTGAGCTAGCGGTGGCCATCGGCAATCCCTTCGGACTCGAGAGCACGATGACGGTGGGCTTTATCAGTGGACTGGGTCGCACGCTGCCGGTGGCTATCGACCAATTCGGTGGACCCACCTATAGCATTCCCGAGGTGATCCAGACCGACGCGCCAATCAACCCCGGCAACTCCGGAGGAGTCCTGGTCAACGACCACGGGAAGGTGGTTGGGGTGACCACCGCGATCGCTTCACCGATCCGCGCCTCGGCTGGGGTAGGCTTCGCGGTGCCCTCGACGATCGTCGAAAGAGTGGTGCCGGCGCTCATCGACGACGGCTACTATTCAGTGCCTTGGCTGGGTGTCAGCGGGACTACGCTGATGCCGGAGGTAGCCAAGGCGATGGGTTTGGCGCCCGACCAGCGCGGTGTGCTGGTCGTCGACGTGCTGCCGGACAGTCCTGCTGACGCGGCAGGGCTGCAGGGCAGCGATCGAGAGGTGGAGATCGAATTCGACCGCGCACGAATCGGCGGCGATGTCATCATCGAATTTCATGATCAGTCGATCCAGCGCTTCGAGGATCTGAGCGCCTATCTCTTTCTTTCCACTGAAGTCGGGCAGCAGGTTACCATCACTATCCTGCGAGAGGGCGAATTGCGCCGTCTACGGACAACGCTGCGGGAGCGGCCTGAGCGCGGTGAGATCGCTTTCACCGAGCCGGGCGTCGTCGAGGAGGCGTGGTTGGGCATCCTGGGGATCACGCTTGCCCCGGAGATTGCCGTGGAGATGGCGCTCCCAGAGAATCAGCGTGGCGTACTGATCCAAGAGGTGGTCGGTGGTAGCCCAGCCGACGATGCCGGGCTTCGAGGCGGCCTCGAGACTGTCATAGTTAATGGTCAGCGGGTGATGGTGGGCGGGGACGTGATCATCCGCTGGAATAACACCACGATTGCCGATCTGGAGACGCTGCGGGCAGGGGTGACGCGCGCTCGTCCGGGTCAGACGGTCACACTGACCCTACTCCGTGAGGGGCGCCGTGTCTCCCTAGATGTCACCCTGGCGGCACGACCTGTACAGTAACTGAGCTCTGACCAACTAGAGGACGGCGCTGCGCTGTCTGCGGCGCCGTCCTTTATGTGACGCTCTCAACTTCTGGGCATTTGTGCCCCAGGGGCTTCAGGACACTAACAGATCTACAAAGGCCGGCGGCTCCCCCGGCTTCAGGGCCACCAGCCCTCGATTGGAAAGGTGCAGCTCCTCGATTACGATAAGCCCCAGCAAGCTGATCGTCATCTCTGCGGCATCGTGAGGACAGCCAGCAGCCCTCAGGCCGGCCTCGATGGCCTCGACCTGCTTTGCGACCTCCGCGGCAGGCGCCAACGCCATCAACCCTCCCACCGGCAGCGGCAGCTGCGCCACTACCTCGCCGCTGACGACGACGGCCATGCCCCCGTCCATCTCGATTACGGCATTGGCCGCTTTGACCAGCGCGTCGTCATTCGAGCCTACCACCAGCAGGTTGTGGCAGTCGTGGGAGACCGTCGACGCGAAGGCAGCGTTATCGTCGAACCCCAGACCGGTGACGAAGCCCACCATTCTCGTCCCCGTGCGGCCCTCCGCTGGCAGATGGCGGTAGAAAACCGCGGCCTTCATCAGGTCCCGTTTCGGATCAGGCTGCAGCTCTGGGCCATCCGGACCAGGCTCGGGGTCAACTTCGATGATCTGCTCCTCAGTATGGACCATACCAGGCACGGCCCGCATCACACGGACCTTAACTGGATCCGACGCAGGGACCGGGATGCAGAAATCGGCGACGGTCAGCGGGTCCAGGTGGACTGAATGGACCGCCCAATCCGGATACTTGTAAGGTGTCAGATCAACGACCAACGCCCCACCATCAGCTACCAGTACGCCATCGACATAGACCTGATCGACCTTAAGATTGACTAGATCGCTGACGATCAGGATATCGGCAGCACGACCGGGGGAGACGGTGCCGATTTCACGCGACCGCTCCAACAGCTGAGCGGCGTTGATGGTGACCATCTGGATGGCATGCAGGGGGGCGACGCCCTGTCGGACTGCTTCGCGTACCACGCGGTCCAGGTGGCCTTCGTTGGCGATGGTCGCCGGGCTGACGTCGTCGGTGACCAGGGTAAAGAAGCGGGTGTCGAGGCCTGGGTTTTCCGTCACCGCTCGGATCAAATTGGGCATATCCAGCCACGCTGATCCATATCGCTGCTGCACATAGCAGCCGAGCTGGGCGCGGCGGAGCGCCCCGTCGGCGGTGGTGCCCTCGTGATCCGCTGTGATGCCGGCGGCAACGAAGGCATTCAGCCCCTCGTCCAAGGCCAAGCTAGCGTAGTGTCCTGTGAGCACGATGCCGGCATTTAGGGAGGCCCGGGTGATAGCATGAACGTCGGGGTCGCCATAGATCAGGCCGGGGAAGTTCATCTGCTCGCCCTGAAGTGCAGCCCAGTCCTCCCGATAGGCTTGGGCTACGTCATCGGCCGTGATCACGGCTCCGGCATCCTCAAATCCGGGGATCGACGGCACGCAGACGGGCATCGCGACCAACACTTTGAGCGGGAGTCCCTGTCCGGCATCATGGAACAGCTGTACCGCTCGCAGCCCGAAGACGTTAGTCAGCTCGTGGTTGTCGCAGGCGATCGTGGTCGTGCCGTGCGGCAGTACAGCAGCCGCGAAGTTGCGGACATCGATCATGCTGCTCTCAACGTGTTCGTGGGTGTCGATGAAACCGGGTACAATGTAACGTCCTTCGGCATCCACAATCCGCGTTGACCCGTCGACGGGAATGTGGCTGGCATTGCCAACCAGCGCGATAAAGCCGTTGCGGACGGCGATGTCCACACCGTCCTGGATCTGGGCGGTGTTTACGTTGACGAGCCGGCCTTTGCGGATAATGAGGTCGGCTGGCTCCCGGCCCATAGCGGTGGCTACCATCCTCTGGGTTACCTCAGCTAGATGCTGAGGGTCGTGAGTATATTCCTTCTCGGTCATCGGTTGCTCTCCTCGTATAAGATACTCGTAGCTTTCAAAGTAAATGGCGCAGCAAGCTCCCCCGTTTATGAGGGTTAAGAAAATAATCGGGTAATAGTATCTTCTAGATAAGTCAAGTATAGCACGAGAGGGGGGGTGCACTAACGAGTTGTCATGCAGCCTGACCATAGGAACGGTGTAGCGGAGCGCGCTGCGCACAGAAAGCGTCCCATTCCTGGCTGAGATACATCGCTTGGGCTTTGATGACTTGCCGTGCGCCCTGGGCAGTCCACGTCATGCCGGCCTGTTTGAGCCGGGCGCCGATGACCCGTTTGCAGCCACTCTCAATGATGCCACTCCCGATATGGTATCCTTGCGCTCGGAATTCCGGATAGCGCAGTCTGTGCCGATGTGTAGTGAAATAGGCCACGGCCTTGCGGGCTTTGTCAGCGTGCTCCGCGTCATCCTGATGCTCGCGGAAGGCGGCCAACACCGCCTCGACATCCCCATGCCATAAGTTGTCCAGACACGCATTGGCCCACGCCTCAGCTTGGGGACTTTCTGGTCCATAGAAAGTATGCGCAACATCCCACACGTACTCGGCGGCATGATACCAGTCCCGGATCTCCACCGCGTTCGGAAAGTGTAGCTCTACCAACTCCCATATCCAGGGCGCCCCATCAGCGATAAACACCAGTTCGGTAGCCTGCGGTGCCCCCTGTTGGCAGCCGGTGACATAACTCAATCGCCCGAACGCTTCAGCTGGGGCCAAATCAGCATAATAGTGGAGCTCTT
>PWVB01000503.1 GCA_003562365.1 Anaerolineae bacterium | reverse complement strand
GATCATAGGCCCTTTGACGGCGGCATTGGCGGCGATGGTCATCGCCGCGCTGGAGTCTGCCTGGGCAGCGAACCCGCAGCTTGAACAGACAAAGTCGTCACGCGTAGGACCGTTGGCGAGGTTAGTATGACCACAAACGGAGCAACCCTGAGAGCGATAGCGCGGATCAATCCGCTGGACGCAAACGCCAGCCCGTTGTGCTTTGTAGGCCACAGACGACCGCATTGGGTAACAAGGTTCGGTATGCTGCTTTCTGCGCTGGTCGTGTCTAGCCCTGGTCCGTTGGCGAATACCGCTCAAATTCTCCAGGACGATACCGCACCCGGTGCGTTGGTCGGTTTCCACAAGAGCCTTGCTGATGCGGTGGTTGGTGTCGTTTGGAGAGCAGTACGGTCGGCCCGACAGGTGTCTGCGTCTGCGCTTGGCGCGCTTGGTGCCTACCGGTGGCAGTGTGGCGCGGCGCTCAGCGAACCCCTGGCGCTGGTGCTTCCGAGGTTCGCCGCTGCATACGTCCCCGTCGCTGGAGGTAGCGATTGTGATACTATCCAGATGAACGCCCAGCCAGCCCTCCGGGTCGTGGTGATGGGACATCGTGAGATGTTGCCCCAGAAAGGAGAAGGCGCTTTCCTCTACCCGCTTGGGCGGGTGGTTCCCAGCGCCGAATTTCGATGAAACTTCCGATTAGGCAATACTGGACATTATTGCGCACCTATCTGCGGACGCAGCGACCTCGTATGGCAATCCTTGGGGTTCTGTTAGCGCTGAAGGTCGTGCTGCGGCTGGTCAACCCCCAGATCATACGGGTGTTCCTGGATCAAGCGCTTACAGGTGCGCCACTCACCGCGCTACTCCGCAACGGCTTGGCATTCCTCGCCATCGCGGCAGCGACCCAGCTGTTGACTGTGATCAACGTCTATGTTGCCGAGACGGTGGCCTGGACCGCCACCAACGCGCTGCGGTTGGACTTGCTGCGCCATCTCCTGGGACTCGATATGGGCTTTCACAAAGCCCATACGCCCGGTGAACTAGTGGAGCGCATTGACAGCGATGTCGACGCGCTCTCCAATTTCTTCTCCGGCTTAGTCATCAATGCAATCGGCAACGGTGTGTTGGCGGTTGGGGTGCTCGTATTGCTGTTCCGTGAGGGGGGGCTGGTGAGTGTCATCTTCACCCTCTACGCAATTGCGGGGCTCATCATCCTGATGCGCCTGCGCAACTTTACCATCCCGTTCTATGCTCGGCTCCAAGAGATGCGCGCGCAGTTCTATGGTTTTATGGGTGAGCAGCTTTCCGGTACCGAGGACATCCGTGCCAACGGGGCTCAATCCTATGTGATGCGTCGCTTCTACAAGTATCTCCGGCGCTGGTTGCCCGTCGATAGGAATGCCAACCTGGCTGGCTATTCAGGTTGGATGACCAACGCCGCCCTGGTGGCTGTGGGAGAGTGCTTGGCCTTCGGTGTGGCGGGCTATCTCTGGTTCCGTGGGGAGATCACGATCGGCACCGCTTACCTGATTACCGATTATGTGGGCTTGCTGTTCGGGCAGATCGCCGAGCTTCGCTGGCAGTTGACGGATCTGCAGCAGGCCGAGGCCAGCATCACCCGTATTCAGGCGCTCTTCGGGCTGCGGTCAGCGTTGTCCCCCGGGCGCGGCAGTCCGTTGCCGGATGGTGCTTTGGGCGTTGCGTTTCATAATGTCTCGTTTGCATACAATGATCCCGTCACAAAGCATAACGTGGAGACGGATGTGGTGACGGAGATAGACGGTGCGGCTATGAACGAAGATAAAGTGCTCAGTGATCTCAGCTTCCAGTTGGCACCACGGAGGGTGCTGGGACTGCTGGGACGCACCGGCAGTGGCAAAACGACCCTAGCGCGCCTGCTGCTACGCTTGTACGATCCCGTCTCTGGACAGGTCTGCCTTGGAGGGATGCCGCTGCCGGAGGTCTCCCTGGATGCGGTACGCCAACGGGTGGCTCTGGTCACCCAAGAGGTACAGCTTTTTCAGACCAGCGTGCGTGAGAACCTGACGCTTTTCAAGCCTGGGATCAGCGATGTTACCATCGATGCCGTGCTTCGCGATCTTGGACTGGGGCCCTGGCTGGACAGTTTGCCTGAGGGACTCGATACGGCGCTGAGTTCTGGCGGCAGTGGGCTTTCGGCAGGACAGGCTCAATTGCTGGCGTTCGCCCGGGTCTTCTTGACGAATCCCGACCTGGTGATCCTGGATGAGGCATCGTCGCGACTGGATCCGGCGACCGAACACCTGATCGAGCGCGCGATTGACCTGCTGCTGAAAGAGCGCACGGGTATCATCATTGCCCATCGTCTCAATACCATCCAGCGGGCTGACGAGATTCTGATACTTGAGGAGGGACGGGTTCGGGAAATCGGGGATCGTGCCCAGCTGGCCGAAGATCCCACCTCCCACTTTCATCATCTTTTACAGACAGGTTTGCAGGACGTGCTCGTCTGATCGCAGACGCCACCTCTTAGGAGATATTGACAATGACGGCTGTAACGACAGAACCGACAACGAGGCCCCCGGGGTTGACCAGAAAGGTCGGACTGGGTATGGGTCGACGTGTGTGGCGGCTCATCACCTATAAGCCGTGGCTCTCCGCTGCCTATCTGGGCGTCTGGTTGGTGATCCATATTATGGAGTTGGCGCCTCGTCTTCTGCTCAAGGCCTTCTTCGATACCATCACTGGCGATCAACCTTTTCGATTCGGCATCACCGGCCTCATCATCGTTGTGCTGGTGACGCGGGGGTTCCACATCTTCACGATTGCCACCGGCGCCGTGGTAAGTGCACGCCAGAAATTCACTGTGGGCAGCCTGTTGCGCCGCAATCTGCTGGCGTACATCCTGAACCGTCCCGGAGCGCAGGCTGTTCAAAGCTCACCCGGCGAGGCCATCAACACGCTGCGTGATGACGTAGGCGAGGTGGAGGACCTGATGGCATGGTTGGCAGACCAGATCGCAGTGCTGAGCTACACTGCCGTGGCTCTGGGGATCATGATCTCGATCGAGGCGCGCATCGCGCTGCTCTCACTGCTTCCGCTGGTGGGCGTGATCCTAATCTCGCGGGTTGCCAGCTCGCATGCGGAGCGCTATCGTCGGGCCAGTCGGCAGGCCACTTCCCAGGTGAGTGGGGCGCTGAATGAGATACTAGGTGCAGTGCAGGCGGTGAAAGTAGCTGGCGCCGAGTCCTACGTGGCGGCGCACGTGGACACGTTGGGACGGCGGCGACAGCACGCTATGGTCCGCGATCGAACGCTGAATCAGATGCTCTACGCCATGTGCGAGGAGGCCGGTGCGTTAAGCACCGGCGTGATTCTGATACTGGTCGCTGGGTTGATGCGGAACGACGCCTTCACGGTCGGTGACTTCGCCCTATTCATCACCTGTCTGGATAGTTTCACTATGTTGATTGTCGAGGCCGGAGGGTTTACGGCGCGTTTCAAGCAAGTTGGGGTCGCCTTCCAGCGGATCGACGCCCTGATTCAGGAACCAGCTGAGGCATCGACGGGGGTTCCTGCCGGCAAGACGCTGGTGACTCATCAGCCCATCTATCTGCAAGGTGCACTGCCAGGCCTGTCGCTTCCAGAGCGCAGCCCAGCCGACCGCTTGAAGACACTGACGGTCCTGGGGCTGACCTACCAGCACCCTATCGCCGCAAACGGCCCGGGCGCTAGATCTCCGCAGGGTGTCGCCGACGTCAGCTTTACGCTTCGGCGCGGTGACTTTGTTGTGATCACTGGGCGAGTTGGTGCAGGCAAGACGACGCTGCTTCGGGCGCTGCTGGGGCTGCTGCCGCCGACACGTGGGAGCCTGCTCTGGAACGGCGCCCCGGTGGACGATCCGGCCTCCTTTCTCGTTCCGCCGCGTAGCGCCTACACGGCGCAGATCCCTACCCTCTTTAGCGCGTCGCTACGCGACAATATCCTCTTGGGACTACCGGAGGATCGCGTTGATCTGCTGAAGGCGTTGCACCTAGCGGCTCTGGCGCACGATCTCTCACGAATGCCTCACGGTCTGGATACGATGATTGGGCCGAAGGGGGTGAGGTTATCAGGAGGTCAGCGTCAGCGCACTGCCGCAGCGCGGATGTTCGTGCGCGAGCCCGAGCTGCTGGTCTTCGACGATCTGTCCAGTGCTCTCGATGTGGAGACCGAACAGGCGCTGTGGGACAACGTCTTCAGACGAACCGACGCAGCTGAGGCGGCGACCTGCTTGGTGGTCTCCCACCGGCGGCCTGCGCTGCGGCGCGCCGATCACATCCTGGTCCTTAAGAATGGGCAAGTAGAGGCTCAAGGCTGCCTGGATGTACTGTTGGCTTCCTGTGAGGAGATGCGGAAGATTTGGGGATAAGTGCTGAAGTCCCGGCGCCATAGTCGCGGTGATGGTGCTGTGATGACTGTCACTCTGCAGATCTTTTGCCGACGCTACCCGTTGGATGAAGTTGTGCCTTGACGGGATGTGGGATCCGCTTATAGTGGTTAGGTCTATCGACCTTATCCTGAGGCGGGAGGTATGCCTGCTATGAACGCACAGTTGGTGCTGCATGTGCAGACGGCCAGGGGCAGTCGGGTCTTTACTGCAACCAAGCCCCAGATCAACCTGGGGCGCGCCCCGGATAACGACATCGTCCTGCCTGATGCAATGGTCTCGGGACACCACGCGCGGTTGGTCATTACGGCTGAGGGATATCGGATCATCGATCTTGACTCAACCAACGGCACGTTCCTCAATGGAGAGCGTTTGCCGCCGCGGGCAGCTCGTAACCTCGTTCTGGGCGATACGCTGCGTCTAGGACAGTGTCATGTGACTCTGGCGCCGGGCCCGGCGGCTCAATCCCCGTCTCCAGAGCAGCCTGTGAGGCAACCTCAGACGCTTGGGGACCAGGTCGCCGCGCCACCGCCTCCAGGTTTACAGCGATCGGCACCGCGAGATGCCCGGTCCGTTTATGGGGTGCTGCAGGTCACCCTGAGAACCGGAGAGCGAGGCGAACATCCGTTGCTCACGCGTGAGATCGCCGTGGGGCGCGCCGCCGACAACGATGTGATTCTTGAGAGTCCTATGGTTTCCAGTCACCACCTCTCGCTCACCATTGATGAGGCTGGAGAAGTTGTGGTGATGGATCTGGGGTCGCTCAACGGCACGCGCCTCAATGAGCAGCCCCTGGCACCACGCCGTGCTGCGTTGTTAAAGCCCGGGGATCTCGTACAGTTACATGAGTTCGCCTTCACGGTGCGACCCGTGACACCACCCGGGCCTGCACCAGCAACCGCGCCGATGCAAGTCAGCGTGCGCCCCGCGCCGCCGGTGGTCTTTCGTTCTGTTGGGCCATCTGCCGCCTCTTCCAGTGTACCGGGTGAGCAGGCACGTCCGTCAGGGGTCACGCGCATGCTGTCTATGGAAACGCAGGAGTCCATAACCATCGGACGGGCGCGCGACAACGCTATCACACTCGATCACCCCCGGGTCAGCCGCTATCATGCGTTGATCGAGCGTTTGGGGACCCGTCGCCGGATCAAGGACCTCAAGAGCAGCAATGGCGTTTTCGTCAACGGCCAGCGGATCGAGGGTGAGGCTTGGCTCAGCGACGGTGATGAGATCCACATCGGACCGGTCAAGCTGCGTTTGGCTGCTGGACAGGTTCAACAGCTCGCCGATGAAGGCGTCGAGCTGGACGTGATGCGGATCAACAAGTGGGTCACGAAGGATCTGAACTTACTGCGCGATATCTCGCTCTCCATCCAGCCACTGGAGTTCGTAGCGCTGGTTGGCCTTTCGGGCGCCGGTAAGTCGACGCTAATGGATGCGATCAACGGATTCCGTCCGGCTACCCACGGGACAGTTTTGGCCAACGGCATCAATCTTTATGAGAATTTCGATATGTTTCGCAACGAGATGGGGTATGTTCCGCAGAAGGACATTGTTCACACGGAGCTGACCGTCTACAAGGCCCTTGACTATGCGGCCCAGCTGCGCATGCCTGCGGATACATCCCCTGAGGAGCGTCAGCATCGGATCGCCGAGGTGCTCACCGACCTGGATCTTGAAGAGCGCAAGGATCTGCCCATTCACAAGCTGTCGGGCGGGCAGTTGAAGCGTGTTTCCATCGGTGTCGAATTGCTTACGAAGCCGCGTCTCTTCTTCCTGGACGAGCCGACCTCCGGGCTCGATCCAGGTACCGAGTACAATATGATGCGCCTGCTGCGTAAGTTGGCGGATCAGGGGCGCACCATTTTGCTCATCACGCACGCGACCAAGAATGTGATGATGTGTGACAAGGTGATCATCCTGGTCCGCGGTGGTAGGGTGGCCTTCTTTGGTCCGCCGGAAGAAGCCCTGGTCTACTTTGATCAATATCGTACGGACTACGAGCGGCGCATCAAGGATATGGAGTTTGATGACATCTACACTATCCTGGAAGACGAGCAGCGGGGTAGTCCCGAGGACTGGGATACGCGCTACCGCCGCGCGCCGGCCTACCAAGCTTATGTACTGGGCCGGCTCCAGGAGGACCAAGCTGCTGGAGAAAGGGCTGCTCGCCGCCAAAAGCCGGTCAAGCGGATCTCGGCTCTCCGTCAGTTTCTTATCCTCTCGGCGCGCAATCTGAATATTATGATTCAGGATAAGGCTAGCTTAGCCCTGATGCTGGCGCTCTCGCCGGTCATCGGACTGGCCGATTTTATGTGGGGACGACAGCTTTTCAGCCCTGTATTGGGCGACGCGTTCAATATCGTCACGATGCTGTTTATGCTCGGCCTGATCTCCATTCTTGTGGGTGCTATGGCCAGTGTAAGGGAGATCGTCAAAGAGATCGATATCTATAAGCGCGAGCGCGCTATTGCGCTGAAGATCACGCCGTATATCCTCTCTAAGCTCTGGGTAGGATTGGCGCTCGCGTTCTATCAGGCAGTGGTCTTCTTGTTCACCAAGTGGCTCTTCGTTGGCTTTGCGCCGCCGCAGCTGAGTTTTGGAGCCTGGGTGGGCATCTTCATCACCCTATTCCTGGGCTCGCTATCGGGTTATCTGATGGGGCTGGCCATCTCCGCGGGAGCTCCCAACCAGATGGTGGCCTTGCTGTTGGTAATCCTGGTATTGGTTCCGCAGTTTCTTTTCGCCGGTGCGCTGATGCCGCTTGATCTTATCCCTGGCGGACGCACCATCAGCGCCGTCGCCACGACACGCTGGGCCTTTGGGGCTTTCGTGCGACTCTCTGGAGTTGGTGAGCAACTGGTCGATGATGTTTGCTGGCCTCCGGAGCGCACCCTCGACCATTCAGAGCGCGGCTGGCACAGTTGGCTCCAGGCCTCTAATGACGAGAAGGTAGTAGCCTGTGCTTGTATGGGTCCCAATGCGTTCACACTGTGTGCTGACTTCCCCGGTATCCTGAATCCTGAGTTCTTCGGGCTGGACAAACCCGAGGGGCGCACCTTTGAGGACGTAGCTTATCGCAGCAACCAAGGGCTGGAGGAGGGCATCATTGCTCGGATTCAGCAATCCGTGCCGTGGGGCGCCGTTGTCGATGCTCCCGTGGCCCCTGATATGCCCAGCCCTGAGGCCTGCTTTGAGGTCTCTACGACTCCCGATGTGGTGTGTGAGGTCCCGCCGAAGCCCGTACCAAGCCAACATGAGCCGCTTCCCTTCGACCCGGCCTCTCCGTGCTCGCAGCAGAACTTCCAGACGACGATCCAACAGTGTGAGGCCTTCCGTCAGGCCCTGGTGGGTCACCAGGATGGGCTTGCCCAATGTGAGACGGGCCTTAGGGACCTATGGGTCGGCCTGAGCGATGCGTGCGATGGGCTGAATAGCTGCAGCGCCCAGGCTACTGCCTCCGGAAGCGAGATGGAGGCGTGTATGGATGAGTGGCAGGAGGAGATGAATCTTTGGGAGGACGCGCTGGGCGTTTACCAGGATTCGCAAGAGGATCGACAACGTGCCATCAGTGGAGCTGAGGGGATGCTGAAAAGCTATTGGGAGAAGTTCAGCTTCATCTATGGTACCAGCGTCACTGGGGCTTGGTTCTTTATGGGCATTATCGACGCCGTGCTGCTTGGCGCAGTTATCGTCTTTCAGAAGCGTAAGGACGTGGTTTGATGGTTACGCCGCGGAGTCTTGTCCGAACAGGAGCCCGTCAATGATGAACGCCCGAGATCCGGAAGCGTATCAGAGATGCCGTGAGGAGCCAGCAACTGTGTCAGCATCGCAAGAAGTGGAAGGACGCCCTGTGTCGTCGGAGTGGAAGACGCCGGCACACGGTGTTGAGGTGCGCCCGCACCGCTATCGCTGGATCCTGGCGACGGTTGCCGTCTTCTCCCTGCTGCTTGCCCTGCTCTCGTTGGCGATAAACGCGCTGCTGATTCAGAGACTGCTTTCAACTCGGGAGGCAGGTCGGGAGATTCTCGACGCTGCTATCGTAAGCCTAGATGAGGCCGCCTTTGGCGACTTCAACTTCAGCTACGTCTTCTCCGACACTATCATCTACACGGGTACTGTGCCGATCAGCCAGACAATCCGCTTCCCGTTTCAGGGTAGCGTTCCCTTTCAGGGCAATGTGCCCTTCCGGGGGATGGTTCCCGTGGTTATCAACGTTCCGGTGATCGGCCGGCAGACGTTTCAGGTCCCCGTGAACACGAATGTCTATGTTGACACGAATGTCGATGTGAGCACGACCGTTGCTATCCCGGTAATTATGAAGTTTCCATTTGAAGTCGAGATGCCGGTCCGGATTCCGGTTGATCTCACCATCTCGCCTGACGAGCAACCGGCGTTACAGGATATGCTGGCCAACATCCGGGCCACTCTTATGGAGTTCCGCGCCCGAATCTTTGACTAGCTCTTATTACCGCGAACCCCTGGGGCTTGTCCATCATCCTTCGCGCGCGCTCTGTTGCTCTGGCCCGACCCAGATGGCGTTCCTAATACTACTGCTGAATCTGGGTGTTTAGGGCCTTTAGGGCCGCATGCCGAGGGTGAGTGGTAGCGTTAGGATTGTATCGCTGCGCAATACGGTCATCTCGATCGTCTGCCCGACCTCTGCCTCAAGGACCAGGTAGGTGTTGAGGTCCGAGAAGTCACGAATTGGTTGGCTGTCGATCTCGATGACCAGATCGCCGCCTTGTCCGGTTTGAGCGTTCGCGGCGATCAGGCCGGCCTGCTCCGCGGGGCTGCCTGGCATCACATTGAGGATATAGGCACCCTGAGTCTGTGAGAGGCCGTAGACCTCCTGTGCGTCCAGTGTGATCTCGCCGGCGAAGGTTAGACCCATATAGGGATAACGAAACTCGCCGGTCTCAAGCAGGCTTGGCACGACCCGCCTGACGACGTCTACCGGGATCGAGAAGCCCACGCCAGAGTTGGTGCCCGTTGCGGTGGCGATAGCGGCGTTGACGCCGATCACCTCGCCGCTCAAATTGAGCAACGGTCCACCGGAGTTGCCGGGATTAATCGGCGCGTCGGTCTGGATGACCTGCGGCAGTGAGTAGGTGCTGCCGACGCCCGTGGTTCTTTGCGATGGTAGGCTGCGTCCCAGGCCACTGATGATGCCCAAAGACATCGAGCCCTGCTCCCCGAAGGGGTTACCAATGGCGACTGCGAATTGACCGACCTCAATCGCTGACCCATCGGCCAGAGGCAAAGCTGCCACGCCCGTCGGCAGCGCGTCGACTTGCAACACTGCCAGGTCGCTGTCAGGATCGGCGCCCAGCAGCTGAGCCCGCTGGCGATCGCCATTGAAGAAGACAATTTCATACTGCGCACCAGAGTCCACGACGTGGTTATTGGTGACGATATAGCCTTCCTCACTGTAGATGAAGCCGCTGCCGCTGCCACGACCGCTGAGCGTAGAGAGCGGTCCGCCGGAGGTTACGAGGATGTACACGACTGAGGGATTCGCCTGTCGATAGAGGTGGGTCAGTGTCTCTTGCAGATCTACCTGCGCTGCTGCTGCCGCAGAGGTAGACGCTGTCTGCGTCACAGGCATTTCTCCGTTGCTGTCTAGTACAATGGCAGACCTCAGCTCGCGCGTTATCGTCTGCAGTTGCTCCGTGGCCTCCAAAGGCTGCGCCACATCAGGAGGCTGCGCAGCCAGCGGTATGCAAGCGACGGTCGCTGGTAGCAGGAGCAACAGGGTCAGGAGGAGGATATAGTAGGCATCTTTTCGATTTCTTTGTGTTTGTCTCATTTTGGCTCAACCCTTTCTATTCTCGGTTCAGTTTCTCGAACCTGTCGAAGCTACTGTGTGTCGCATCATCTGCTTGTGGCCCATTGATGATCGAGTATCCATGATTTAGACTACGGGACAAGGCTGAAAATTACTTCATTGGTTGGATCTCTGACCACCCCGCTTGAGGTCGGTGCAGGATCATATCCAGGTGTTCGCGAAAGTCCGCTTGCTCTTCGTCCGCTAGGTGCTTGACTACTTCCAGGACTGACCAGCGATCCGCAGCAGGTCGCCACCGAGCTTGTTCAGGTGTCATATTGGTCACCAAGTAGCGGAGCAGCTCTGCTTGTGTCAGCATCTGTTGTTTCATGTGCTGCTCGTTCATGTTCGCGTTCCTCTCCTCTAAGGACGATGGATGGGCTGTAAGTCTAGTCTGGTGACTGTGTAAGTCGAATTGGTCATCAGATTTTCCTGTCTAATCTGATGTTGACGGAGACCTGGGCCATGGTATAATGCCCTGTCGCATATCCTTATCCTATAGTATATGGCTGTCTCTGATTAAGAATTAACTCCAGGTGCACATTCAGGGTTTTGGATCCTAGGAGGAAGGGTGAAGAATGGCATTAGCTGACCTCAAGTCCTATGCACGTATTGCTAACGCTCTGCCGCTGCCAGGTTTGGTGGAATTACAGCTTCAGTCCTATGAGTGGCTGCAAAAGGAGGGGTTGTACGAGCTCTTTGATGAGATTTCTCCCATTGATAGCTTTAACGGTCTCCTGAGCCTATACCTGCCGGGGCGTATGGCTGAAGAGGCGGGTTTCGACCTGCGCTATCGATTTGGCGAGCCAAAGCACGATCAGCATGAGTGTCTTGAGCGTGACTTAACGTACGCTGTGCCTTTGTACTCCGAAGTAGCTTTGGTTAATAAGGAAACCAGTGAGATCGTTCAACAGGAGATCTTCCTGGGTGATCTTCCTGCAATGACCGAAAACGCAACGTTCATTATTAATGGAACGGAGCGAGTTGTCGTAAGCCAGTTGATCCGATCTCCTGGTGTTTACTTCGGCGTTGAGGAGGAAGGCGGGCGACGTCTTGCTACCGCGAAGCTGATTCCGGATCGTGGCGCTTGGATGGAGTTTGAGACGCGCAAATCGGGATACCTGACATTGCGCTTTAATCGCAAGCGTATCGTTCCGGTGACGATCTTTTTGCGTGCCTTAGCGGCCATCGAGGATCCGCTGTCTTCTGGCCTCCTATCGGAGGGAACGGATGAGGAGTTGATGGAACTCTTCAGTGAGGCTGATAACGACCCCGACCATCCTTGGATTACCGACACCATCCGCCAGGAGCCTGTTTGGGATCTCAAAGCTGATCGCACAGTAGCAGAAGAGGCGTTGATCGAGTTCTATCGCCGTATGCGCCCTGGGGACCCGCCTACTTTGGAGAATGCTCAGGAGTACCTTGTCTCTCAGCTCTTTGACTCACAACGCTACAATCTTCAAGAGGTCGGGCGCTACAAGCTGAATCAGCGCATGCAGATCTCGGTACCGATGTCCATCCGCACGATCACCAAAGAAGACTTCGTGGCTCTGGTTCGCAGGATGATCCACATCAATAACGGGGTCGCCGGTCCTGACGATATGGACCACCTCGGCAATCGTCGGGTCAAAACTGTGGGGGAGTTGGTTCAGGCCAAGGTGCGCATTGGCCTGGTGCGTATGGAGCGCGTCGTGCGGGAGCGAATGAGCATCCGCGATGAGTCACCTACGCCGGTGAGCCTGATCAATATCCGGCCTGTTGTCGCGTCGATTCGCGAGTTCTTCGGCTCTAGCCAGCTCTCGCAGTTTATGGAGCAGACGAATCCGCTCTCCAGTCTGACTCACAAGCGGACGCTATCTGCGCTGGGGCCAGGTGGCCTCCGACGTGAGCGCGCTGGCTTTGATGTGCGCGACGTGCATCATAGTCACTATGGTCGGATATGCCCGATTGAGACGCCTGAGGGTCCAAACATCGGTCTGATTGGTCGTCTGAGTACTTATGGTCGTGTCAATGGATTGGGCTTCATTGAGACGCCTTATCGCCGGGTGATCAGGACGGTTCAGAACAGTATCGAGCAGCTCACTGACGAGACTCTGCGTGAGGATATTGAGGATCCTGAGAGTGGCGAAGTGGTCGCCACCGCGGGAACGGTGGTGACGCCGGAAATCGCAGAGAAGCTCGCGGCGCTGACGTTGCAAGATCCTATACGCGTGGTGCCGCGTGTTTCAGAGGAGATCGTGTACCTCTCGGCGGATCGAGAGGAGCCCTACGTGATCGCCCAGGCCAACGCCACTCTTGATGACTCGGGGTACTTCCTCGATGAGCGTGTGGCCGCCCGCAAAGGCGATGGCTTTATGCTTGCCTCGCCCGAGCGGATCGATTTTATCGATGTTGCCCCGATTCAGATCGTTGGCGTCTCCGCGGCTTTGATTCCTTTTCTTGAGCACGATGATGCCAACCGGGCTTTGATGGGATCTAACATGCAACGTCAGGCTGTGCCTTTGATCAGTCCTGAGGCTCCGTTGGTCGGCACAGGCATCGAGCAGGCTGCGGCGCGCAACTCCGGTCTCGTGCTTTCTGCACGAGCTGCGGGAACTGTACTGCACGTCACCGGCGACAGTATCATCGTTGCGCAGGATGACGGAGAGACGGTGAGATATCCGCTGCAGAAGTACTCGCGCTCCAATCAGAGCACCTGTATTGACCAGCGGCCAACTGTGCTTAAGGGTCAACGCGTTCAGGCGGGAGATATCCTAGCAGACAGTTCCTCGACTGAAGATGGGATGCTGGCTCTGGGACAGAATGTGCTCGTGGCGTTTATGTCCTGGGAGGGGGGCAACTTCGAGGACGCGATTTTGCTGAGTGACGATCTGGTCCGCCGAGAAAGGTTTGCCTCAATCCATATTGAGAAGTACGAGCTGTCGGCTCGGGACACGAAGTTGGGGCCTGAAGAGGTCACTCGCGAGATTCCCAATGTCTCGGAGGAGGCATTGCGCGATCTGGACGAGGAAGGCGTTGTACGCGTTGGCGCCGAGGTAGGACCGCTAGATATCCTGGTCGGCAAGATCACACCAAAGGGTGAGAAGGAGTTGACGCCGGAGGAGAAGCTTCTGCGGGCCATCTTCGGAGAAAAGCTACGCGATGTGAAGGACACCAGCCTGAGGATGCCTCACGGCGCCAATGGTAAGGTCGTGGATGTTAAGGTCTTCGATCGTGAGGAGTATCGTGATCTGCCTGCTGGCGTGGAGAAGGTTGTACGCGTCAATGTGGCCCAGCGTCGTAAGGTCACTGTAGGTGACAAAATGGCTGGGCGCCACGGTAACAAAGGGGGTATCTCTCAGATCGTACCTGTGGAGGATATGCCGTTCCTGGAAAATGGCAGGGCAATCGACATCATCCTCAACCCATTGGGCGTTCCCGGTCGCATGAATATCGGTCAGGTTCTGGAGACCCATCTGGGGTGGGCCGCGGACCGACTTGGCTTCACCACGGTATCTCCGGTCTTCGATGGAGCCGACGAGCAGGAGATCGCGGCGGAGCTGGCCCGAGCCTGGTTGATTGATCAGGCTTGGAATGACGTGATGGAACGCGCTTGGGCGTGGTTGAAGGCGCAGGAATATCCGCTGGAGTCTTTGGTGGATGAAGAGGAGGCGCGATTGGTCTACGTTGCCTCATGGCTGTCCCCAAAGGGATATGATATCGATCGGTTGCGAGACGATCGCGTCTATGCTCGTCGTTCTGCTCTTCGTGAGTGGCTGCGCGAAGCTGATTACGATCCCGACGAGATTCTTGCCTTTGATAACAATGAACGGGCTCTGGTTGACCGTGAGGAAGTTGATCGTAAGGCGCAAGCCGTCTGCCTGCGACTGTGGATGGAGGCCCGCGGGCAAGAGGTGGCCGACCTCTCTGATGAGGATGTGGTCTTGGAGGCGACGCAGTATAGTCAGACCCATGACGTTCCTTTGCCTACCCTGGGCAAAATGGTGCTCCACAATGGCAAAACGGGCGAGCCGTTTGATCAACCGGTCACCGTTGGGGTGATCTATATGCTCAAGCTCTCGCACTTGGTGGAGGACAAGGTTCACACGCGCTCGACGGGGCCTTACTCGCTGGTCACTCAGCAGCCGTTGGGGGGCAAGGCGCAGTTTGGTGGTCAGCGTTTTGGCGAGATGGAGGTCTGGGCGTTAGAGGCTTATGGCGCTGCCTACACACTTCAGGAGATGTTGACGATCAAGTCGGACGATGTGCAGGGACGTGTAAAAGCATATGAGTCCATTGTCAAGGGCCTGCCGATTGAGGAGCCTGGTATCCCAGCCTCTTTCAAGGTGTTAGTGAAGGAATTGCAGAGTCTAGCCTTGTCCGTTGAAGCGGTGACGGATTCTGGTGAGGTCCTGCAGTTCGGTCGCGATGATCGTCGCGCTCAGCTGCCGAAGCTGGGTATGGGGCTGCTTGGATTGACGCCGCAAGGTCAAGGCGACTAATGGTAGCGAAGGGGGGATCGGTTTGCATTTGGTGCAGTTGACCTTTCCAACCCTTATGGTATACTTCTCATTTGCATAAGGATGGTAGCAATAACCCCTGCCATCACAAGGTGAACGTTACACTGTCGACAAGGAAGAGGCCATCGCAGTCGCAGATGGCCTTCTTCAGTGGGAATCTACAAGAGGTTGCTGCTCCAGGGGTGGCCTCTAGAGGAATAAGAGAGTCTAGGAGGAAAAAGTGCCGACAATTAATCAGTTGGTGCGTAAGGGGCGCAAGTCGAAGCCGGAGAAGTCGGCGTCCCCGGCGCTAGCTTACAATGTCAATACGCAAAAGGGCGGCCGGCGCTCACGTGTTCCAGAGGGCAACCCTCAGAAGCGTGGTGTTTGCACGATCGTGCGCACCACAACGCCAAAGAAGCCTAACTCTGCGTTGCGAAAGATTGCACGGGTTCGACTTTCCAATCGAATCGAGGTGACGGCGTACATTCCCGGAGAGGGGCACAATCTCCAGGAGCACTCGGTGGTATTGGTGCGGGGTGGGCGCGTCAGGGATTTGCCCGGTGTCCGCTATCATATTGTGCGTGGCGCACTAGATTGCGCTGGCGTTCAGGGCCGCGGCCAACAGCGTTCCAAATATGGTACGAAGGCCGAGTAGTCGTGGTAAGGATGGAGTAAAGTATGCCTAGACGAAACCGTCCACCTAAGCGCGAGATCGAGCCCGACATCCGCTACGGCAGTGTGTCGGTGCAGAAGTTTATCAACCGCATGATGCGGGGTGGTAACCAGAGTATCGTGCAGCGGATTATGTATGATGCGTTGGACACTGCTGAGGCGCGGGCGAATAAGCCGGGGCTTGAGGTGTTCAATGAGGCCATGCGAAATGTCATGCCACCGGTTGAGGTGAAACCACGCCGTGTCGGGGGCGCAACGTACCAGATTCCTGTTGAGGTGCCTGAGTACCGGCAGTCCTCTTTGGCAATTCGGTGGATTCTTGCTGCGGCTCGGAGTCGACCGGGACGTGGGATGGCTGCGAAGCTGGCCGCGGAACTGGTAGATGCCTCAAATGGAGTGGGAGCTGCAGTCAAGCGGCGCGAAGATACGCTAAGGATGGCTGAGGCCAACCGCGCGTTTGCGCATCTGCGCTGGTAGTGTGGCTCTGTCTAGTTAGAGCGACATATTTCTACTAGAGGCTGTCGCTAGAAGGGTGTAGTGAGGTCCAAGCGATGGCCGAAGCACATTTACTCGAGAATATACGCAATATCGGCATCATTGCCCACATTGATGCGGGCAAGACAACGACGACCGAGCGCATTCTGTTCTACACCGGGCGGACCCATCGGCTTGGTAATGTGGATGAAGGTACCACGATTACCGACTGGATGGCGCAGGAGCGCGAGCGCGGCATCACCATCACCTCCGCTGCGGTCACTTGTTTCTGGCGCCGCTGTCAGATCAACATCGTTGATACGCCGGGCCACATCGACTTCACCGCCGAAGTGCAGCGCAGCTTGCGGGTTCTGGACGGTGGGATTGTGGTTTTTGACGGCACCGCTGGTGTGGAGCCGCAGTCTGAAACGGTGTGGCGCCAAGCCCAGGACTTCAGTGTTCCGCTGATCGCTTTTGTGAATAAGATGGACAAACTGGGGGCAGATTTTGCTCACGCCGTGGAGACAATCCACGATCGTCTCAAAGCAAATCCGGTGCCCATTCAATGGCCTATCGGGGCTGAGTCAACGTTTCAGGGTGTTGTTGATCTGATTGAGTGGCGAGGCGTTGTCTGGTCCGACGATCTGGGACGGCAACCGGATTTTGTGCCGGTCCCTGATACGCTGCTCCCGATTGTGCAAGATGCTCGCCAGGCGATGGTGGAGTCAATCGTGGAGACAGATGATGCGTTGATGCTTCGTTATCTGGAAGGTGAGGAGATCCCGTCCAATGATCTGCGCAGTGCGTTGCGTAAGGCAACAATCGCGGGTCAGATACAGCCGGTGCTGTGTGGCTCCTCCTTGCGCAATAAGGGGATACAGTCTCTGCTGGACGCCGTGGTAGATCTGCTGCCTTCGCCGGTGGAGATTCCGCCAGTGAAGGGAGAGCACCCAAAGAACGGGCAGATCGAGGAACGGCCTGCGGATCCATCGGCTCCGCTTGCAGCTCTGATCTTTAAAATAGCTACGGATCCTTATGCAGGAAGGTTGGCTTATCTGCGAGTCTATTCCGGTTGCCTGAAACGCGGCAATGTCTACCTCAATCCTGGGAAGCAGACCCGTGAGCGTGTCCCGAAACTGTTGAGGATGTTCGCTGATCGCCGCGAGGAGGTAGAGGAGTTGCAGGCTGGTGACATCGGTGCGACAGTTGGCTTAAAAAGCACCATCACAGGCGATACACTCTCAGCGATGCACGCGCCGATCGTCCTTGAGGCTATCCGCTTTCCCGAGCCAGTGATTTCGGTTGCGGTGGAGCCCAAGACTGTCGCGGATCAAGAACGCTTAAATGAGGCACTGGAGCATTTGGCTGAGGAGGATCCGACCTTTCGGGTTCGGCTGGATGAGGCCACGGGACAGACAATTCTCTCCGGGATGGGGGAGCTGCATCTAGAGATTCTTGTGGATCGGATGCTGCGGGAGTTCCGGGTAGCAGCTAATGTTGGGAAGCCGAGGGTAGCCTATAAGGAGACCGTGACGCAAACTGGTCGGGCAGAAGTGGTATTCGACCGTATGCTGGCCGGTAAACCTCAATATGCGCGGGTTGTGTTGGAAGTCAGCCCGGCTGATGTAGGGGAAGCGTCGGAATTTGCGAGTCAACTGCGTCCGCAGGACCTGGCGCCGGAGTATGTTGAGGCGATCAGAGCTGGGGCGCTTGAGTCGTTGGACAGTGGTTTCTTGGCTGGGTATCCTTTGGTGGGGATTGAGGTCCGTCTTCTGGACGCTAGGGCCGACGAGGCACTGTCTACTGAGATGGCGTTTCGAGCTGCTGCTGCGCAGGCCTTCCGGCGGGCCATCGAATCGGCAGAGCCGGTTCTGCTGGAACCTTTGATGAGCGTAGAAGTGGTGATGCCGGAAGGATTTGTTGGTGAGGTGTTGGGCGATCTAAACGCCCGTGGTGCGGACATCAAGTCAATGGCGCCCCGTCCGGGTGCTGGTCAGGCGGTTCGGGCTTTTGTGCCGTTGGCGCAGATGTTTGGGTATGCTACCGATCTGCGAAGTATGACGCAGGGACGTGGTACGTTCACAATGGAGTTCCACCACTATGAACCGGTGGATTCCCGGCAAATGGATGCTATCGTGTAGAGCTTGAACGCCTGAGTTTTACGGTAGGCGAAGCTGCACGAATGCAGGTGTCAGCGCAGCTGAACACAACTTACGGTCTCAGAGGGTACTGAACTAATCCGAAGCAAGACTCTCAAAGCAGAATAAGGAGAAGCAGAGCAATGGCTAAAGAGGTTTTTGAGCGCACGAAGCCACATGTAAATGTCGGCACCATCGGTCATATCGACCATGGTAAGACGACTCTGACCGCGGCGATCACGCGGACGCTGGCCACCAGGGGGTGGGCGAGTTTCAAGGGTTACGATGAAGTTGCTAAGGCTGACGCCAAGATGTTCCGTCGTGACGCGACCAAGATTCTGACTGTCGCGATCTCACACGTTGAGTACGAGACGGAGAATCGACATTATGCGCACGTGGATTGTCCGGGTCATCGCGATTATATCAAAAACATGATCACGGGCGCGGCGCAGATGGATGGTGCGATTCTGGTTGTCTCGGCTGTGGACGGTCCGATGCCCCAGACTCGTGAGCACATTTTGTTGGCGCGTCAGGTTGAGGTTCCGGCGATCGTGGTCTTTTTGAACAAGGTCGACTTAATGGATGATCCGGAACTGCTAGAGCTTGTCGACCTGGAGATTCGTGAGCTGCTGAGCAGCTACCAATTTCCCGGTGATGAGACACCTATCGTTCAGGGCTCGGCGCTTGAAGCCTTGTCCTGCGAGACCGAGGATCCTGATGATCCTGCGTACGAGGCGATCTGGGAGCTGATGCGGGTCGTAGATGAGTACATTCCGACTCCAGAGCGCGATGAGGACCGCCCGTTCTTAATGCCAATTGAGGATGTCTTTTCCATCAAGGGCCGTGGTACGGTGGTGACAGGACGTGTCGAGCGCGGCACGCTGAAGCCCAATACCGAGGTCGAACTGGTGGGCGATATGTATGAGAAGCCCCGCAAGACGGTGGTGACCTCAATGGAGATGTTCCACAAGGTGCTTGAGGTTGTTCGCGCCGGAGATAATGCTGGACTGCTCTTACGTGGTGTCGGTAAGGATGAGGTCGGGCGGGGTGTGGTTGTAGCGGCACCTGGTAGCATTCAGGCGGAGCGCAAATTCGAGGCTGAGGTCTATGTGCTTCGTAAGGATGAGGGCGGACGGCACAAGCCGTTTTTCACCGGCTACAAGCCGCAGTTCTACATTAACACGATGGACATCACCGGCAGTGTGACGTTGCCTGAGGGCGTGGAGATGGTTATGCCGGGTGACAATACGACAATGACCGTTGAACTGATCAGCCCGGTGGCCCTTGAGGCCGGTTCCCGTTTCGCGATCCGGGAGGGTGGCTTGACTGTTGGCGCTGGCGTGATCACTAAGCTCCTCGAAAGCTAGAATTTCTACCAGTTAGGTGGTTTATGGCTAAACAACGCATTCGCATTCGGTTGAAGGGATACGATCATCGGATTCTGGATGAGTCAGCTCGCCGCATCGTTGAAGCTGCAGAGCGGACTGGTGCTCGTGTCGCGGGTCCTGTACCCTTGCCGACCAGGATTGAACGCTTTACCGTTCGCCGCTCACCGTTTATCGACAAGGATTCGCACGAGCATTTCGAGATTCGTACCCATAAGCGCCTGATCGATATCCAAGATCCGGATTCGAAGACGATTGATACGCTTATGCGCCTCAATATGCCGGCAGGTGTCGATATCGAGATTAAACTGTAGCTCGTTTAGTCTTACTTACATAGAAACTCACATACTGCCCCCTGGCCGTTGGCTCGTAGGTGCGTTGGGTCGATGGTCAGGGGGATAGTGTGGAAGAAACTGGGATGATGTGGCGTGTCAAGTGGGCGGTCAGATGCCCGGTCTTGAGGTAGGGATGGGGCTATCCCAGTCTACCAGGGGATTGTGACTGACTACGGCCGCTGGCAGTCCCGAGGAGGACAGGATGAAAGGGATTTTAGGACGCAAGGTGGGCATGACCCAGGTCTTCCGAGAAGATGGAACCGCTGTGCCCGTTACCGTCGTTGAGGCTGGACCATGCTACGTGACAGGGGTTCGTACGCCGGAGCGGGATGGGTATAGGGCGGTGCAGCTGGGCTTTGGCGCAGCCAAGTCCAAGCATTTGACTAAGGGTCAGCTCGGTCATCTGGCGCGGGCCGGGGCACCTCACGTGCGGCATCTCCGCGAACTGCGAGCTGCGGCAGACGACGAATATAGTCTAGGCGACAAGGTCCTGGTGGATGTCTTTGAGCCGGGTGAGCGCGTTGATGTTGAGGGAAGATCAAAAGGCCGCGGGTTTGCCGGCGTCGTAAAACGCTGGGGTTTCGCTGGCGGCCCTCGCACACACGGTCAGTCGGATCGGGAGCGAGCTCCGGGTTCCATTGGTGCGTGTGCGACGCCGGGTAAGGTTTTTAAGGGTAAGAAGATGCCCGGTCATATGGGCAATAGGCGCACAACGATTCAGAATCTGGAAGTCGTGCTGGTCGATCCTGAGCGTAATCTCTTGGCCGTGCGTGGCTCTGTACCTGGGCCGAAAGGGGGCTTGGTTCTGGTGAAGGGCGCCCGCAAACAGAAGGTTGCCAGAGGAGGCTAGGATGCAGATTCCCGTTGTCAATATGCAAGGGGAGAAGGTCGGAGAGGTGGAGTTGCGCCCGGAGATCTTTGAGGCCCCGGTGAACGTACCTTTGATGCATCAGGCGCTGGTACGCCAGCTAGCCAATGCGCGCTTGGGAACGCACAGTACGAAGACTCGCAGTGAAAACAATCGGTCGAAGTCAAAGTGGTATCGTCAAAAGGGGACCGGACGCGCGCGTCATGGCAGTCGGAACGCCCCCATCTTTGTCGGCGGCGGCATTGCTCACGGGCCAAAGCCCCGAAGCTACGCGAAAAAGATGCCCAAGCAGATGCGGCGCGCGGCGTTGCGGGCGGCGCTTTCCGTGAAAGCCGCCGAGCAGCAGGTTGTGGTCGTGGATGAGTTGAAGATGGATGCTCCGAAGACCAAGGAGATAGTCAAGACGTTGAACCTGCTCTCAGCAGGTCAGGGTAAGACATTGATACTGTTGCCGGATCGCAATACGCCAGTTGAGCTGTCGGTGCGTAACCTGCCTACGGCGCGGACCCTGCGCGCTCATTATCTCAACATCCGTGATCTTCTGACTGCCGATGTCTTGATCATTCCGATGGCCTCCCTGGCGGTAATCGATTCGGTGCTCGGGGTGCCAGCTCGTCGTGCAGTTGGAGTTGAGGAGTAAGATCGATGAGTGTCTATGATATTATTATACGACCGCTGGAAACCGAGAAAGCCTATATCCTGCGTGAGCAAGATAAATATGTCTTTGTTGTACATCTTCATGCGAACAAACTGGAGATCGCACGTGCTGTTGAGGATATTTACGGTGTCGATGTCCAACGCGTGCGGACGATGGTGATGCCCGGCAAGATCAACAAGCAGCGTGGGCGGCGTGGTGTGATGCGCCGAGGACCGTGGAAGAAAGCGATTGTCTCCTTGGTTCCCGGGCAACGTATAGAGGAGTTGGAGGCGTAACAATGGCAATTAAGAAGTTTAAGCCAACATCGCCCGGTCGTCGTGGGATGACGGGACAGACCTATGAGGAGATTACGCGCACCAAGCCAGAAAAGAGTCTGGTTCGTCCGCTGACTAAGCAGTCCGGTCGCAATACCTATGGTCGCATCACTGTGCGCCATCGAGGCGGTGGACACGCCCGGAGGTATAGACTGATCGACTTCAAGCGTGACAAGCTGGACATTCCGGCACGGGTTGATTCGATTGAGTACGATCCTAACCGCTCGGCGCGTATCGCTTTGTTGGTCTATGCTGATGGTGAGAAGCGCTACATTCTAGCGCCCTTGGGTCTCAGGGTTGGGGATCAAGTTATTAGCTCCGGTGAGGAAGCCGAGATTCGGGTTGGCAATGCGTTGCCGTTGGAGCGCATTCCTCTGGGCACGTTGGTGCATAACGTGGAGCTCAATCCTGGACGCGGGGGTCAGATGGTGCGTGCCGCTGGTGCTGCAGCCCAACTCATGGCCCGTGAGGGTAAGTACGTGACGCTTCGTTTGCCTAGCGGTGAGATTCGTCTGGTTCGTAAGGCTTGTATGGCCACCATAGGTCAAGTCGGCAATGTGGATCACGCGAATGTGAAGCTCGGCAAGGCTGGGCGCAAGCGCTGGTTGGGTTGGCGCCCAGCTGTGCGCGGATCGGCGATGTCGCCACGCGATCATCCACACGGTGGTGGAGAGGGTCGATCGCCCATCGGTATGCCTGGTCCGAAGTCGCCGTGGGGCTGGCGGACGCTTGGTAGGAAGACCCGTCACAATAAAGATACAGACAAGTACATTGTTCGGCGTCGCCGCCAAGGTGGCCGCCGCCGCCGCCGTTAGTAAGGGAGGAATTTGACATGTCACGTTCCTTGAAAAAAGGGCCGTACGTAGATTCGAAGCTATTGCAGAAGGTCGAGGAGATGAATCGGACCGGTAGCAAGCGGGTGATTCGTACTTGGTCGAGGGCCTCGGTCATCTTTCCGCAGATGGTTGGGCACACCTTGGCGGTCCATGATGGCCGCCGTCACGTGCCGATCTATATCACCGAGAATATGGTTGGCCATCGACTGGGTGAGTTTGCACCGACGCGGACCTTCCGTGGCCACGTGGCCAGGGAGAAGAAGGTCCGGGTAATGGTGAGGTGAGCATATGCTCGAGACGGCTCAAGCTAAAGCGAAACACATACCGATGTCGGCACTAAAGGTGCGACGTGTGATTGATGCTTTGAGGGGAATGGCTGCGCACGACGCGATGGATGCGTTGAGTATGATGCCCCACGCTGCCGCAGTTCCGGTCCGCAAGCTGATTCGCTCCGCCGTGGCCAATGCTGATGAGCTGGGGTTGGATGTCAACAGTCTGTACATTGCCAAGATCGTCGCTGATGAAGGCCCGGGTGTGATGCCCGGCAAGGGCTGGAGAGCGCGTTGGGGGAGTCGGGGTCGATATCGCCCGATCCGCAAGCGTTCTTCGCACATCACGGTGGTTCTTGAAGAACGACTGGACTCGTAGGCTAAGGAGGCTTATCTTGGGGCGCAAAGTTCATCCCTATGGTTTTCGTCTGAAGGTGATTCGGGATTGGAAATCCCGATGGTTTGCTGAGGGGCGTGAGTACGCTGACCTGCTTCATGAGGATCAGGAGATCCGCAGCCTGATCTATGCGCAGATGTCTGAACGGTCTCGTGACGGACAGAGCGGCATATCTCGAGTAGAAATTGAGCGCTTTCCTCCCAATCAGGTGAACATCACCGTCTGGACCTCCCGTCCAGGTGTGGTGATTGGACGTAAGGGGGAAAATGTCAAAGGGCTGCGTCGGGATGTGGAGGAGCTCACTGGAGGTAAGCGGGTCCACATCGACGTCCAGGAGGTTGAGCAACCGGATCTCGATGCCAAGCTGGTTGCTGAGAACATCGTTGCTCAGTTAGAGAAGCGCATCTACCACAGCCGGGCGATGAAGCGCGCCCTGCGTCAGGCTATGCGCGCTGGCGCGGAGGGCATCAAGGTGATGTGCAGTGGTCGACTGTCGGGATCTGAAATGGCTCGGCGAACCTGGATGCGTGAGGGTCGCGTGCCATTACAGACTTTACGGGCAGATATCGATTATGCTCAAGAACATGCCTACACCAGCTACGGCCGGATTGGCGTCAAGGTATGGATTTACAGAGGTGAGATTCTGCCTGAGCGATCGACGGTCGCAGAAGAGGCGACCTCGCCAGGCTAGGCCTCAGGGGCTAAGCGCTGGTTGAGGCCAGGTTGGGGTAAGGAGATCGAGTTATGTTGATGCCGAAGCGCGTCAAATACCGTAAACAGCATCGCGGGCGGATGAAGGGCAAGGAGAGTCGCGGCGTCCGAGTCGACTTTGGTGACTATGGGCTGCAGGCGCTGGAGCCTTCCTGGATTTCTGCGCGTCAGATCGAGGCGGCGCGGCGCGCCATCGTGCGGCATATGCGTCGCCGGGGTAAGTACTGGGTCCGTATCTTCCCGGACAAGCCCATCACCAGCAAGCCCGCTGAGACACGGATGGGTAAGGGTAAGGGGGAGGTTGAGTATTGGGCGGCCGTAGTTCGCCCAGGACGGGTGATGTTTGAGATCGGCGGAGTGCCGGAGGAGATCGCCTACGAGGCACTGCAGCTTGCTGCTCACAAATTGCCGATCAAGACCCAGGTGATCACCCGTATCGAGTATGGTGGTGATGAGGCAGGAGAGTGAGTATGCGCGCAAGTGAAATTCGAGAAATTCAGTCTGAAGAGTTGCGCACTCGCCTGCAGGAGGCCCGTCGTGAATTGTTTAACCTGCGCCAGCAGTGGTATGCTGGCAGCTTGCAGGATCACAATCGACTGCGCGCCGTCCGCAAGGACATTGCGCGTATCCTGACGGTCCTGCGGGAACGCGAGCTGGATGCGGAGGAGAAAGAAGGAGCGGCGGCATGAAAGAACGACGACGACGGCTGGTCGGTACGGTGATCAGCAACAAAATGGACAAGACCGTAGTGGTATCTGTGGAGCGGCGTTATCGCCATATGTTGTATGAGAAGGTGGTGCGTTCCGCAAAGAAGTATATGGCGCACGATGAAACTAACGGTTGTCAGGTTGGTGACACGGTCCAGATCGTGGAGACCCGTCCCTACAGCCGACGTAAGCGCTGGGCTGTGGAGGAAATCATGGAGCGCGCCGTCTAGGCGGGCTTTATAGGGAGTCGTGCAATGATTCAACGAGAAACGCGCTTAAAAGTTGCTGATAATACCGGGGCTCAGGAGTTGTTGTGTATCCGTGTGCTCGGTGGGTCGAGGCGCCGTTACGGTTCTGTCGGAGACTCGATTGTTGCCACGGTCAAGGGGGCGGCGCCGACCTCCTCAGTAAAAAAAGGAGAAGTGGTTCGGGCTGTAATCGTCCGTGTCGCTAAAGAGTATCGTCGTCCGGACGGCTCATACATCCGCTTCGACGATAACGCTGCGGTCATCTTGGATAGTGCCGGATTGAACCCGCGAGGGACGCGTATATTCGGGCCTGTTGCCCGTGAGCTGCGTGAAAAAGGCTTTATGAAGATTGTGTCGCTGGCGCCCGAGGTGTTGTAGCGTCGGTAGTAAAGGAAAAAAAATGAATCGGATAAAAAAAGGTGACACCATCGAGGTAATCGCCGGGGACGAACTCGGAGCACGTGGTGAAGTGATGCGCGTGTTGCCGAAGGACGGTCGGGTTGTGATCTCTGGTCTGAATATCATGATCAAGCACCAGAGCGCACAGCAGGCTGGCCGCTCCCAGACCCAGGGAGGGCGTGTACGGTTTGAGGCCCCCATGCATCTCTCGAATGTAATGTTGGTTTGCCCTGTCTGTGACGAACGTACGCGGGTGGGCTATGGAGAGGTGGATGGTCGCAAGGTGCGTCTCTGCCGCAAATGTGGTGAGGCGGTGGATTAGGAGATGGGGACAATGCAACGGCTAGAAAAATCGTACCGTGACGAAGTTGCGCCGGCACTCTTTAAGGAGTTCGGCTACGAGAACGTAATGCAGATACCCCGGATACGGAAGGTGGTGCTGAATATCGGTGTGGGCGAGGCTTTGGACAATCCAAAGGCTCTGGAATATGCGACCAACGACCTGCGGATCTTGACGGGTCAGCAGCCAGTTGTCACGCGGGCCCGCAAGTCCATTGCGAACTTCAAACTGCGCGAGGGACGGGCGATTGGCACCAAGGTGACACTGCGGGGCGCGCGGATGTGGGCGTTCTTAGATCGTTTGATCAGCGTTGCATTGCCCCGAACCCGCGACTTCCGGGGAGTGCCCGATAAGCTGGATGGTCGGGGCAACTATACATTGGGGTTGCGTGAGCAACTTCTCTTTCCGGAGATTGACTACGATCAAATTGATAAGATTCGGGGTATGGAAATCTCGATTAATACAACGGCTGAGACCGATGAGGAAGCCCGGCGCCTACTTGAGATGCTGGGGATGCCGTTTCAGCGTTAAAGGAGTCTAGACAAGGAGTTACGTATGGCGAAAACATGTATGCCAATTCGCGAAACCCGGCGTAAATACGAAGTGCGAGTTCGCAATCGTTGCTCTCGCTGTGGTCGACCGCGAGGATACTACCGCCGTTTTGGTATGTGCCGAATCTGTGTCCGTGAACTGGCCTTGGAGGGTAAGATCCCTGGCTTGGTCAAGTCCAGCTGGTAATGAGGTGCTAGGATGACAACATCAGATACAATTGCCGATATGCTGGCACGGGTGCGGAATGCTTTGATGGCAAAGCATGCGACGGTCTCAATGCCCTCATCCAGGATGAAGGTGTCTATTGCCAAGATTCTTAAGGATGAAGGCTATATAGATGACTATCGCGTGGTTGACAGTGGGAAGTTCAAGGTCCTGGTGATGGATCTGAAGTACGTTGGAGATCTAAAGCACCAGCGTGCAGTAATAACGGATTTGAAACGCGTCAGCAAGCCAGGGCGCCGCATCTACACGTCTGTGCAGGATATTCCCTGGGTTCGCAGTGGTATGGGCATTGCTGTGCTCTCTACCCCAAAGGGGGTGATTACGGGCCAGCAGGCGCGGCGCCTGAATGTGGGTGGTGAGGTGCTGTGTTACGTTTGGTGAGCTGTGCTCAACGGCGGATCAATACTGTTTCTGGCGACAGACCTGCTGCGCATCACTTGCTGCGGCGTTGTGATAGGGAGGTAAACTGTGTCTCGAATAGGTGAAATGCCGGTGCCTGTGCCTGCGGGGGTCGACGTCATGATCGACGGCAGCGTGGTCACGGTCAAAGGCCCTAAGGGAGAGTTGACCCGGGAGTTTCATTCTGAGATGACGATCATCCTCGATGATGGGAGCGTCACGGTCGATCGCCCAAACGACGAGCGTTTCTTTAAGGCGCTTCACGGGCTAACACGTGCACTTATCAACAATATGGTCATTGGGGTCACTGAAGGATATAGCAAGACACTGGAGATTCAGGGCACGGGATACCGGGCAGAGCTTCAGGGTCAGAATCTAGTGATGAGCCTTGGGTTTTCCCATCCGGTGGTGGTGGAACCACCGCACGGAATCGAGTTCGAGGCCAATCCCCGCGCCAGCACAGTGACCGTGAGGGGCTATGATAAGGAGTTGGTGGGACGCATCGCCGCCGAGATTCGGGCGTGGCGTCCTGTGGAACCTTACCTGGGCAAAGGTATCCGTTATCAAGGTGAGGTCGTACGCCGCAAGGCTGGGAAGACCGGCCAGGCCATCTAGTGTTGACAGGCTGGCGCGTTTATCTGTCTTGAGGCCGTGCGGATAGTCAGAGGATTTAGGAGCGTGGTACTGAGGGTGGAAAGCCTATGAAACCAGAAGTGAATCGTGAGAAAGCCCGAGCTCGGCGTCATAAGCATATCCGTAGACGGGTGGAAGGGACGCCAGAACGTCCACGTCTAAATGTCTTTCGTAGTCTGAAGCACATTTATGCGCAGGTGATTGATGACCGTGCCGGTACAACGCTGGCCTCAGCCTCCTCCGTTGATCCCGAAGTTCGCGATCGGGTCGCGGGGCTCAAGAAAGTCGATCAGGCGAGTGTTGTTGGCAAGCTTGTCGCTGAGCGGGCATTGAAAAAAGGCATTGAACAAGTCGTTTTCGATCGCGGCGGCTATAAGTATCATGGTCGGGTAAAAGCCCTGGCTGAGGCGGCGCGTGAGGTTGGGCTGAAATTCTAGACTAAGATAGCGGTGCGCCTGGTTGGGTCGCGTCCGGCTGGAGGAAGTATGGCAGAACGAAAAACAGGTAGTTCAGGATCGGGTTCGCGGCGTCGGTCTCGCAATCGTCAGTTTGAAGAGGAGCGCGAGGAACTGGATGAACGCGTTGTTGACATCACGCGTGTCTCCAAGGTGGTCAAAGGTGGTCGCACTTTTGGCTTCCGTGTGACGGCCGTTGTCGGTGACAACCGCGGACAGGTTGGTTTCGGGATCGGAAAGGCACGTACCGTGCCCGATGCAATCACCAAAGCTACGCAACGGGCGCGCAAGGACATGCATCCGATACCTCTGGAGGGTACGACAATTCCTCATGAGGTGATCGGAAGATGTGGCGGTGCCCGAGTGTTGTTGCGTCCTGCTACGCAGGGAACCGGTGTGATCGCTGGCGGTGGTGTACGGGCTGTTTTGAGCGCTGCAGGGATCAACGACGTGTTGACGAAGTCATTGGGCAGTTCGACTGCGGTCAATGTGGTTCAGGCGACGATGGATGGGCTGAATCAGCTTCGACGGGTCGAGCAGGTCGCTGACGAGCGGGATAAGCCGGTGGCAGAGGTTATGCCCTTTTGGCGTCGGAGGGAGTCTTGATGGTCAAAAAGCTACGAATCAAGCTCGTCCGGAGTCCTATTGGGTGTTCCGTTCGGCAGAAACGGACGGTTCAGTCTTTAGGGTTGCGCAGGATGCAACAGACGGTTGAGCAGCCCGATAACTCTGCCGTGCGAGGTATGGTTGAGCGCATTGGTCACCTGGTCGAGGTAGAAGAAGTTGCGTCCTAGGCACGTCTGTCGACCCATAGGTGCGTGAGCAGTGTTGGGTATCTCAAGGTGCAAGCACCCGTATAGCGGTGTTGTGCTTTCAATGAGCTGGAGGTTACTGGATGAAGTTACATGAGCTACACCCAGCAGAGGGGTCCAAGAAGGACCGCAAGCGTGTTGGACGAGGCATCTCGGCTGGTCAGGGCAAGACAGCTGGTCGGGGAACCAAAGGCCAGAACGCTCGAAGTGGTGGTGGTGTTCCTCCATACTTTGAGGGAGGACAGCTGCCCCTGGTTCGGAAGCTCCCCTTTGTGCGTGGGTACAGCTTTTTCAACCCGTACAAGGTTGAGTTTGAGCCGGTAAATGTGGATCAGCTCGCCGAGCGCTTTGAAGCGGAGGCGGAGGTCTCTCCGATTACCTTGATCGAGGTGGGGCTGATTGGTGATGTTAAGGACCTCGTGGTGGTCCTGGGGCGCGGCGAGCTGGACCGGCCACTACATATCAAGGTCCATCGCGTATCGAAGTCTGCCAAGAAGAAGATCGAGGCCGCTGGTGGCTCAGTGGAGTTGCTGCCCTGGAAGCGGGGCGGCTATCGTACGCGCTAACGATGTGGGGGCGTCGTCGATATGAGGTTTCCAGCGCCAGTGATCGAATGGCGGCTCAGGGTCAAGCTCCGAATCACACGGGAGGACGACAATGATTGAGGCTCTGCGTAACGCTTTTAAGCTGCCGGATCTACGCCGGAGGATGTTGTACACGCTTCTCATCCTGGTCATCTTCAGGATGGCTTCAAACATCCCGGTGCCCGGTGTGGACCGACAGGCCCTCAGTGCTTTTTTTCAACAGGCTACGGGGATCAGCCAGTTTGCAGAGCTCTTAAATCTGCTGTCAGGTGGGGCAGTGGCGAACTTCTCTGTCCTAGCCGCCGGTGTCTATCCTTATGTTACCGCATCGCTTGTGATGCAATTGCTGCTGCCGATCTTTCCCTCCCTTGAGCAGCGTATCCAGGAGGAGGGAGAAGAAGGCCAGCGTAAGATGAATCAATGGGTCTTCTATCTGACTGTGCCGCTGGCGGCTCTGCAGGCTTTTGGACAAGCTCAGCTCTTCAGTTCAGCAGCTATCGGGGTGCGACCAATTCTCCCGAATTTCGGCTGGGGGCCTGGTAGGACACTTCCAACGATCACGATGATGCTGACGATGACTGCCGGCACGATGTTTGCCGTTTGGCTAGGCGAGCTCATCACCGAGCAGGGCATTGGTAATGGTCTCTCCTTGATCATCTTCGGTGGGATCGTGTCTCGAGTGCCTGCTAATGTGCAGAGCATTGGGCAGACAGACGGGTTTTTGGGCATCGTGATCTTCCTGATAATCACGGTCTTGACGATGCTGTTCATCGTCTTTGTTCAGGAAGGCGAGCGGCGGATCCGTGTGCAGTATGGAAAGCGAGTACGCGGTATGAAGGTCTATGGCGGGGGAAGCACCTATATCCCGCTTAAGATCAACACCGCAGGAATGATCCCGCTGATCTTCGCGCAGTCTATTCTGGCTTTTCCGGCAGTGATCGCGCAGTTCTTCCTGAACTCCACCAATCCACTGATTCGGAACCTGGCTCTCGGGGCAGTGGACTACTTCAGTGGTCAGAATCCGTGGTATGCCCCCATCTACTTTCTGGCCGTTGTAGGTTTCACGTACTTCTACACTTTTGTTATGGTCGAGCAGCAGAATCTGCCCGAAATGCTGCAGAAACAGGGCGGATTCATACCTGGTGTGCGGCCTGGGCAGCATACTGAGAACTTTATCCTGGGTGTCTATAAGCGAATTACACTAGTGGGGGCGCTATTTCTTGGCGTTGTTGCTGTGCTGCCCTATATCATTGGCCTTTTTATGGTCTCGAACGTGATGCTGATTCAAAGTGCGGGGCTGCTGATTGTTGTGGGTACAGTGGTGGATACGATGCGGCAGTTGGAGTCGCAACTACTGATGCGTAACTATGAGGGGTTCCTGCGCTAGCCCGATCCGATAATAGTTGTGGTCAGCAAGCGGGTGGCTATCTTGCGCTGTGATTTTGCAGGCCCGGTACCCTTGGGGCCAAAGTATGGTATACTGTAAGACTGCTTCACGTCCCGTTCAAGGCGCGAGGTTGGTGGCTCTGGAACGATGATTGACGGAACTCAGACGTTACGCTCTTGAGTTTGCTAATGCGAAGGAGATAAGATAATGAAGGTGTCGCCATCGGTGAAAAAACGTTGTCCCAAGTGCAAGATTGTCCGACGTAGAGGTGTTGTGCGGGTGATCTGTGAGAACCCCAAGCATAAACAACGCCAGGGGTAGCATCATCCGTCAGCGGGTAGTTCATAGGAGGTTCGAACAACAATGGTTCGTATAGCAGGGGTAGACCTGCCACGAGACAAGCGCATTGAGGTTGGCCTGACGTACATCTATGGCATCGGCCGTAATACCAGTAACTCGATTCTGGAGCGTGCCGGTGTCAGCCCTGATAAGCGTGATACGGAACTCACAGAGTCCGAGGTAAGCGCGCTGCGAGAGATCATCGAGCGTGAGTTCGTCGTCGAAGGTGATCTGCGCCGCGAAGTTCAGATGAATATCAAGCGGTTGATTGAGATCGGCTCGTATCGTGGAATGCGCCATCGCCGAAATCTGCCGGTGCGCGGCCAGCGGACCCGCACAAACGCGCGCACCAAGCGCGGACCTAAGCGAACGGTGCCTGGACGTGGTAGGCGGCGTGGTTCGAAGAAGAAATAGGCAGCAGCCTAATTGCCAGGGAGTGTTGGCATTATTATGGAGCAGGGAGACTGAGGAGGTTACATGGCCAGACGTCAAAGTCGACAAGGAGCCCGAGCCGGTCGTACGCGGCGTGTGAAGCGCAACGTACCCCGGGGGTGCATTCATATCAATACGTCGTTTAACAATACGATTATCACCGTTACCGATCTGGAAGGCAACGTGTTGCGTTGGCTTACACCCGGCGCGGTGGGCTTCAAGGGAACTCGCAAGAGCACACCCTTTGCGGCGCGGATTGCTGCCGAGCGAGCGGCTCAAGATGCGATGAACAATGATGGCATGCGTGAGGTTGATGTTTTCGTGAAGGGCGCTGGGCCCGGACGCGAGGCTTCGCTGCGTGCAATTGCTGCAGCGGGGTTGCGCGTGCGCTCCATCGTGGATGCGACCCCGATCCCGCACAATGGGTGTCGTCCACCCAAACGGCGGCGCATCTAGTTGTGGAGGGGTAGAGGAAAACTATGGCAAGACAAACAGGACCCGTATGCAAGCTCTGTCGACGGGAAGGGCAGAAACTTTACCTAAAAGGCGAGAAGTGTTACACAGATAAATGTCCCTTTGAACGCCGGTCTTATCCTCCTGGTCAGCACGGGCGTCAAGCAGCGTTCAGACGCCGAAGGGCTTCTGACTATACTTTGCAGCTACGAGCCAAACAGCAGGCGCGGCGGATCTATGGTGTGCTTGAGCGTCAGTTTCGCCGCTACGTCAGGATGGCGGAAGGACGCGACGGGCTGACGAGTGAGAATCTGCTGAGTGTGCTCGAGCAGCGTTTGGACAATGTCGTCTATCGGCTGGGTCTAGCTGACTCCCGTGCTCAGGCGCGCCAGCTGGTCCAGCACGGGCACATTATGGTTAACGGGCGTAAGACTGACATACCGTCTTATCTTGTGAGACCCGAAGATATCGTCAGCGTTCGACCGGAGAGCCGCCGCAATTACTATTTCCGCGAACGTCGAGACCTTCTTGGGCAGCGCGAGGTGCCTGCCTGGTTAAGCTTCAATGAGGACGACTTGTCGGGACGGGTGCTGGCATTGCCGACTCGACAAGAGATCGACGTCCCCTTTGACGAGCAGATGATTGTTGATTTCTACTCGCGCTAATACCCTTAGCCCTACATCAATGCCCGCGGTAGGCTCCGAGCCGATCCGAGGCAAATGTGTGGTGGCTGAGTGTTAGATCAGACAGGAGGTCATGTGTTAGCTGCGCCGGTTCTGCCAAAAGTCGAAGTAGATGTCAACACTGAACAGTATGGCCGATATAAGATTGGCCCGCTGGAGAGTGGCTATGGTATGACGTTGGGAAATTCCCTGCGCCGAGTGCTTCTCTCTTCTTTGGAGGGGGCAGCGATTACTGCCGTGCGGATCACGGACGTTCCACACGAGTTCACGGCAATGCCAGGGGTTCGGGAGGATGTGATTCAGATTATCCTTCGCCTGAAGCAGGTTCGTGTTCTGATGGAGGGCGAAGGCCCTCAGTATATGACCTTGCGCGTTGAGGGTGAGGGCGTGGTCACGGCTGGTGACATTATTGCTCCGCCCTAAATCGAAATTCTGAATCCTGATGTCTATCTCTTTACTGCAGATGGCGACGACGCTCAGTTGGACTTCGAGTTCACAGTCGAGAAGGGGCGGGGGTATCTGCCGGCAGAGGATCGGGGCCGTATGCCGATCGGCGCATTGCCGGTGGATGCGCTTTTCAGTCCGGTTCGGCGCGCGAATTTCCGCGTCGACCAGGCACGTGTTGGTCAGCTGACCAATTACGATCGCCTGACGATGGAGATCTGGAGCGATGGTCGGATTGCGCCTTTGGATGCGCTGAAAGATGCTGCGCGAGTTCTGGTGACCCATTTGCGTTTGGTTGCCGGTGCCGAACTGGAAGAAGAGGTAGAAGTTGAAGAGGAAGCCGAGGAGGAAGAAATTCCCCATCAGGCTTACGCTACACCTATCGAAGATCTCGGTTTGGGCGTGCGCGTTTACAATGCACTTAAGCGTACAGGCATATCTAACGTTGGTGAAGTGCTGGAGATGCTGACGCGCGGCACCGATGCTTTGCTGGCGATTCGGAATTTCGGTGAGAAATCGCTTGAGGAACTACTAGAACAGTTGGAGACCAAAGGGTTCTGGTCGGAAGACGAGGCGTCCGCGGAGGATGCTGAGGCGTAGAGCCTGGGGCTCATTTTATGATCAGGAGGTTGAGGAATGCGACATCGTGTCGCGGGTAAGAAGCTAAGCCGGTCCGCCGGGCAGCGGAAGGCTCTGCGTCGCAATCTTGTGACGGAACTGCTTCGTCACGAGCGAATTCGCACAACGCGAGCCAAAGCCCAAGCCATTCGAGGTGAGACTGAGAAGCTGATCACGATGGCGAAACGCGGCCTCGTAGCGGCAGAGGAAGAGCCAGCCAAGGAGGTGGCAGCGCGGCGTCGGGCGGCAGCGCAGTTGAATGATCCGCAGATGGTGCAGAAGCTGTTTGATGAGATTGCGCCACGCTATGCCGATCGTCCTGGTGGTTATACTCGTTTGATGCGGCTGGGCCTGCGCAAGGGGGATGCCGCAGAGCTCGTGGTTTTGGAGTTGGTTGAGGAGTTTTGACGACGATTTGCTTCTGCTTGCTGCTGAGCTAAACGCTGTCTTGTTCATCCACTGCCGGTCTTCGTCAAACCAATGATCGGAGCGGGGCAGTGAACAGTAGGGGCAACAAGGCAACGTGAGGCTTAAGGCGATCATCGGTTATGATGGTACTGGGTATGGGGGCTTCCAGATACAGCAAAATGCTCCCACAATCCAAGCCGAGATCGAGCACATCCTGACTCGATTGACTGGGACGAAGATACGGATTCTTGCGGCGGGACGAACCGATGCTGGGGTGCACGCTGAAGGACAGGTGATTGCCTTCGACACAGCTTGGCGGCACCCATTGTCGGACTTGCGGCGGGGGATGAACGCCCTGCTTCCTGAGCAGATAGTTGTGTTCCAGCTGGATGAGGTTGATGCGGGGTTTCATCCACGTTTTGATGCGCTGAGCCGTAGTTACCAGTACACGATCTATCAGGCTGAAGTTCGGCATCCTTTGTACGCGCGTTACAGTTTGCATATCGCGCGACCGCTAGACAGAGACGCTATGCAGCAGGCTGCTCGTTGTCTGGTCGGGCGACAGGACTTCTTGGCATTCGGCTCGCCGCCTCAGGGTCATAATTCGATTCGGCAGATTTTTCGGGCGATCTGGGTGTTTGGGGATCCTTGGATCACCTTCGAGATTGAGGCAGATGCGTTTTTGTATCGTATGGTGCGGATGCTAGTAGGTACGATGATCCGTGTGGGTCAGGGAGCTATGACCCCAGCAGCGTTTTCGGAGATTCTTGATGCTCGAGATCGGCAGAAAGCAGGGCCGGCGGCAGCAGCGGAAGGCCTCTGTTTGAGGGCGGTTTCATATTGAGCATCTATCTCAGATAGGGAGTATTGAAGTGAAGAACACGAGAATATATAAGACATATGTCGCCAAGCCCGACGAGGTCAAGCGCAAGTGGTACGTTGTCGATGCAACCGACCAGACGCTGGGGCGGTTAGCAACACAGATTGCTAGCATCCTCAGAGGCAAGCATAAGCCTCAATATACGCCGCACGAAGATGTCGGGGATTTTGTTATCGTTTTGAATGCTGAGAAGGTGCACGTCACCGGACGCAAACTGGACCAGAAACGGTACTATCGGCACACTGGTTACCCGGGCGGCATCCGGGATATCACGTTGCGACGTCAGCTCGAGTTACACCCGGATCGCGTGATTCGGCAGGCCGTCAAGGGTATGCTTCCGCGAGGGCCGTTGGGACGTCGCCAGCTGAAGAAGCTGCGAGTTTATGCGGGGGCAGAACACCCCCACGAAGCACAGCAGCCAGAACCGCTAGAGCTTAGCACACGTGTCTAAGGAGAGCTGAATGTATTACGAAGGTTTGGGACGTCGCAAGACGGCAACTGCAAGGGTTCGTCTGCACGCTGATGGCAGCGGTCAGTTTCTGGTCAATGGTAAGCCTTACCGCGAGTATTTCGGTCGCCTCAACGATTGGCGCAGCGTTATGGCACCCCTGGAGGCCACTCAGACCGAAGGCCGTTTCGATGTCACCGTCTTGGTTAAAGGGGGAGGGATCACCGGCCAAGCCGAAGCTATCAAAATGGGAGTTGCTCGGGCGCTGTTGGAGGTAAATCCCGAATACCGTGCGGCCTTGCGCTCTCAGGATTTGCTGACGCGGGATGCCCGGATGAAGGAGCGGAAGAAGCCAGGCCTCAAGCGCGCTCGAAAAGCGCCACAGTATACGAAGCGTTAGGCCTGACACAACTGCCCAATCCAATCGCCGTGTTGGGTTGATGGTGCTGATGTGTTGAAGACTCGTTAGGCTCCACGCCGAGCGTGTCCCGAGAAGCTACCCACTTTAGTGGGGAGAGTCGTCACTTTGACTTAGTCTAGCTATAAAGCTCGGAGGGTAAGCAGAGACATCCGCTGCTTGCCCTTTTGCTTTGACTAATCCCTGATCCTGACACAATTACTTAAACGGCCCCAGTCTGGTAGACTGGAGGTATGAATACTAAACACGCACGCAACGAAATACCGGACTCCTTCCGCGACCACTGGGAGTGGCGACGCTTCCGGGCGTGGGAGTTGCACAAAGGGGGCTGGACCCAAGCGCGGATAGCTGAAGCGCTGGGCGTTACGGCGGGCGCGGTCAGCCAGTGGTTCAAGAAAGTCCGCGAAGAGTGCTTGGGCGCCTTGCGGAGCCGACGGGAGGCCTAGCTACCTGACACTTTTCCAGAAGTAGGGAAGCCAACGGAAAACGAAGGCTTCCTGGTTGGTCAAATGACGGTCTATCATATCCAGTCCAATACGGAAGATGCTCAAATCACGCCGGTCTTTGCGGTCAACGAG
>PWVB01000118.1 GCA_003562365.1 Anaerolineae bacterium | reverse complement strand
GTGGCTGCCGATACCTATGCCATCGCTGATGGCTCCATCGTTGAAGAAGATGGCCCGGTCGGTGGCGCCACGCACCCTCCGGCATAGCTCAGCGATAGCGATGATCTGAGCGTCCGGTAACTCGCGCATCCTCAAGTCCGTTCGGAGCTGGGTCAGGTCAGGCCTCGGTAGCTCTGCTGACAGATCCAGCGGTTGGCCGCCGTGGGGAGCGTCAAAGACGTAGGAGTCTGGGACCATCCGCCGGGATCCCTGCAGCAAGGTGCCGTCCGGCAGCGTTTGGAACCCGGCGGGATTGCGGACTCGGGCTGGTAATCGGCCATTGAAATCGTAGTCATACCATATGCCAGGTTGGTCTAAGGCGTTAGTCACGCCATCACGGATGGTGACCACGTCACAACCGAGGGCGTCGAGGACATCCAGATCAGGCAGGGCTAGCATCTGTCCGGTGTCCTCAATGCGGGGCCGCCGCGGCGGCAGTCCCAGTGCTGCTACCAGCTTGGGATAAGCGAAGGCGCTGATGCTGGTCGAGCGCATGCCCCCAAGATCCAGCGGGACGTGATCGACAGACTGGAAGGTCAGGGCCTGCATTACTCTCTCTCTCGGTGTGGTCATAAATCACGTATCCTTTTTTAGACGGTCTATCTGTTCAGAGTGTAGGGTGGACGCTCACTGTGTCAAGCGTCGTATTGCGTTGGTCTGCTGATCGGGCTACAATAGAGTCAAAAGTCAGGGTGGGGCAGTTGCGTTGCTCTGGCGTTGTGATCCGTTTGGAGTCTGGGTCCACAGAGGAGTCGCCGATGGTAAAGAAATTCGTGGGATTGTTGACCTCAGGTGGGGATTGCCCCGGTCTCAACGCAGCAATTCGGGGTGTGGGTAAAGCCGCGCATTCGCTAGATATTCAGGTCATAGGCTATCTTGATGGCTTCCGGGGACTGGTGGAGAATCGCTTTATCCGTTTGGACTCGTCGCGGCTATCTGGCATTCTGACGTTGGGTGGGACGATCTTGGGGACCAGCCGGGACAAGCCGCACAAGATGCCCGCTGGCGAGCTGGGTACCGTGGATATGCGGCCCTTTGCCGTCGCGAACTACGAGCAGCAGCATCTAGATTGCCTGGTCTGTCTCGGCGGCGGCGGGACGCAGAAGAACGCGCGACGCCTGATGAAAGAGGGCCTTAACGTCATAACCCTGCCCAAGACGATCGATAACGATGTTTGGGGCACCGACGTCACCTTTGGGTTTGACACAGCTATGGCCATCGCGACCGAAGCGATTGACCGACTTCACAGCACCGCGGAGAGTCACCACCGCGTGATCGTCGTCGAGATTATGGGGCACAATACGGGATGGTTGGCGCTGGGCGCCGGTGTTGCCGGCGGGGCCGACGTGATCCTGATCCCTGAAATTCCCTACGACATTGACGTGGTGGCGGAGGCTGTGCTGCGCCGCAGCTATATGGGAAAGCGCTTCAGCATCGTGGCGCTTTCGGAAGGCGCGCTGTCCGTCGACGAGGTTGAGCAGCGGGATAAGGCCAAAAAGAAGGCTATCTCATCGACGACGGGGGCAACGGAGAGTGTTAGTTTGCGTCTCGCCCGGCGGTTGGAGGAGATGACCCGCTTGGAGTCGCGCGTCACTTCGCTGGGCCACCTACAGCGCGGGGGCACACCGACGCCAGCTGATCGTTTGCTGGCGACCAAACTGGGGACAGCCTGCGCGCGGATGATAGAGGCTGGCCAGTACGGTGTTATGGTTGCGGTCCAGGGTGATGCTTGCGTACCGGTTTCTCTCAAGAAGGTTGCCGGCAAGCGTAAGACGGTCCCGCTGGATCATGCTTGGATCGAGGCAGCGCGGCTGGTAGGTACGAGCTTCGGGGACCAGGGCTAGCGGCGGATGCCGAGTTTCGTGGCGCTGGATGGAGGCGGTACAAAGACGCTCTGTCTGGTGGCTGATCAACAGGGTCAGCTTCTGGGGCTCGGGCTGGGCGGCGGTGCCAACGCGAACCTTGTGTCCGAGACGACGGCGCAGCGCTCCTTGGGTGGGGCGGTGATGGAGGCGTGGCAGGCGGCGGCATGCCCTGAGCCGCCGGCCCTTGCGGCGGTCAGCGGCCCCGTTGGCGCCGCTGGGCCGGCGATAGTGAGACGGGTGACCGGGGCTACGCAAGTGATTCGCGTGAGCGAGCCTGAGGCTGCCTGGGCGTCAGTGCAGCCCTGGCTTGCACAAAACACCGAACTACCGCTCGATACAGCTGTGACGGTGGTTGCCGGGACCGGTGCCATCGCCGGGGGTTGGAACCGCGCTGGGGCAGAGCTCACAGTGGGGGGCTGGGGATGGCTACTGGGTGATGAGGGCAGCGGTTTCTGGATCGGCCTCCGGGCGATCCAGGCTGCGATTCACGCTCTCGATGGACGTGGACCGGGGACGGATCTTTTGTCCGCGCTCTGCCCTGCCCTTGACTTGTCGACGCTGCAGGCCTTGATTCCGATTGTCTATCAAGGTCGCTCGGGACGTCAGTCGATCGCGAGTCTTGCGCCCGTGGTGGTCCAGACGGCCTGCCTGGGCGATGCCGTTGCTGTGGAGATCCTGACCGAGGCAGGGAAGGCACTGGCAGCGCTGGCGGTCACCATCGTCCAGAAGCTGGCACTCGCCGCCGAGACCTTCGCCGTGGTGCCCGCTGGCTCGGTGTTCAAAGCCGGAGAGCTCATCTTGCAGAGCTTTCGCGTCGCTGTACTGGGTGCTGCGCCTGGTGCGCAGATGGTAGTGCCGCGCTATGAGCCGGTGGTGGGCACGCTGTTGCAGGCGATGACCGAGAGCGGGATGCCCTCCGCCGGGCGATGGTCACGCATGGAGGCGCAGGTGACCAGGATACCGCGGTTGGTTTTGGATGAACACCTATTCCGCAGTTCACAGTATGGGGATAGTCAAGATATCTGAAGATCAGGAGGTTAGGATGTCAGCAGAGCAGTTTCTCGATCGCGCTGATGGGCTGATGCGGAACATCCGCGAGACGCAACTGGTGCCGATCAAAGCTGCAGCCGATGTGATTGCGGCTTCGTTGGCCGAGGGTGGGGTACTGCACTATTATGATCGAGGCCATTGTACCGGTGAGATTGTACATCGTGCCGGCGGACTGCTTGCCATACATCCGCTTCAACCTAGCCTCGAAGTTGGTGGAGAGACGCCTCCAGGACGGTCGGCTGGTGAGCCTCAGGGTTGGGCCGAGGATGAGGCAGTCCTGGAATGCATTCTAGATCAGGCGGCGGTTCAACCTGGTGATGTCCTGTTGGCTTGTTCTGTCTCCGGCGGCAGCCCAGCGGCGGTTGGCCTGCCGCTGGCGGTGCAGAGGCGCGGCGTGAAGGTTGTGGCGATCACGTCACCGACCTACAGCCAGGACATCACGTCCCGCCACAGCAGCGGCAAGTTTCTTTATGAGGTCGCCGATATCGTGATTGACAACTGCGGGGTGGTGGGCGATGCAATGCTGGAGATCCCGGGACTGGCGACCGCCGCTGTGCCCTCCTCGGGCTTGGCTTTCGTGGTCATCGTCTGGTCGCTCCTGGCCCAGGTAATGCGTAATCTCACTGAACGAGGTCTGCAGCCCCAGGTCTTCAAGAGCGTGAACCTCCCGGAGGGCCCAGACTTCAATGCCGAAGCGCGCCGCCGCTACGCAGCGGAAGGGTTGTAATGAATCGGCTCATCGATCTGCGCAGTGATACTGTGACCCATCCTACGCCCGCGATGCGCGCGGCGATGGCAGATGCGCCGGTGGGCGATGACGTCTATGGGGAGGATCCCACCGTTAACCGCTTGCAGGCGCTGGCGGCCGAGCGTCTGGGTAAGGAGGCGGCGCTCTTCGTGCCTAGTGGCACGATGGGCAATCTCGCCTCGCTGCTGGCCCATTGCGGCCGCGGGGATGAGGTGATTCTCGGCGACCGCAGCCATATCTTCTTGAACGAGCAGGGGGGCATGGCGGCGCTGGGCGGGATCATGCCTCATACACTGCCCAATCAGTCCGACGGTACGCTGTGCCTTGCCGAGATCGCCGCAGCGATTCGAGGCGATAACGTGCATTATCCACGGACCCGGCTGGTCTGTCTTGAGAATACCCACAACGTGTGCGATGGTGCGCCTCTGCCGCTGGACTATGTACGGGCCGCCGCCGACCTGGCGCACGCGCACGGATTGGGGCTTCACGTTGACGGCGCTCGCCTTTTCAATGCTGCCGCGGCGTTGGGCGTGGACGTGACCGAGCTAGTCGCAGAGGTAGACTCGGTGTCGCTCTGCCTGTCCAAAGGGCTCTCCGCCCCGGTGGGATCACTCATCTGCGGTAGTTCGCCTTTCATCCACGCGGCACATCGTGCGCGCAAGGTGCTGGGTGGCGGGATGCGGCAGGCAGGCGTCATCGCAGCTGCCGGTATCGTGGCGCTGCAGGAGATGCCCGGACGTTTGACAGAAGACCATCAACGAGCGCGGCGGTTGGCTGAGGGCTTCGCGGCCTTGCCGAATCTGCAGGTTGGGCCGGTTCACACCAACATCCTCTACTTCTCACTCAGTGACGACTGTCCACTGGACGGTGCGGGTCTGGCGGCGGCGCTGGACGCACGGGGGATCCTGCTGCCTAACCGTGGCCCGCGCAGCTTCCGTGTAGTTACCCACTACTGGATTGACGATCAAGACGTCGAGCAAGTTCTAAGTGCAATGTACGAGATCCTGGATATTGAAGGCGTGTAGCACCTGACTATAGCGTGTGATAGGAGATGTGAAGATGAAGTCCTGGTCTGTATTAGCCCTATCTTTGGTAGCGATGCTGGTGCTGGCGTGTACGCCGACGCCTCCGCCGGCAACTCCGACGTCCACCCCTGTGGCGACAACTCCAACGGCCACGGTGTCGCCCTCACCTACTCCTACCGCCGAGCCGACCCCTACGCCTACCCCTTCGCCCACCGCGACACCATCACCGACAGCAACGCCCGATGCTCCTGACGATCCACGTCCAGAGGCGGAGATTATGATCCTGGCGCCAGGCCCTGGATCACGGGTCATCAGCCCGGTTCGGGTTGCCGGTATCGCCGATCCGACCTTTGAGCAGACATTAGTGGTCCGTATTGTGCTGGCGGATGGCACGGAGGTCGCACTAGTTCCAACGATGATAGAAGCGATGCTGGGCGAGCGCGGCCCCTTCGAGGTCGAAATCGAACTCGATTTCGACCTCGAAGCGCAGGCCTTTATTCAAGTCTATGATGTCAGCGCCCGCGACGGAGGGATCGTGGCGCTCGATTCAGTAGGGGTGATGCTGGCGCCGGAGGCGCCAGAGGAGATCGTTAGCGTGGCTCCCTATCGCCAGCAGGTAGCTCTGCTCAGTCCGAGCACCGCCGACACGGTGGCGGGTGGAGTAGCGGAGATCGAGGCCTTCGGCTGGGCCGGCTTTGAGCAGACACTGGTGGTCGAGGTGCAAGATGAGATGGGTGAAGTCGTAGGAACGGTGCCCGTGACGCTAAGTGGTGACCTTGGCGAGGCCGTACCCTTCAGCGCGGAGGTGCCCTACACCGTCGTTGCCAGCGGCCCCGGACGGATTGCGATCCGCGACATCAGCCCGGCCTTCGGTGGGGATGCGTTCGTGACCAGCGTCGAGGTGACGTTGGCACCATAGCTGGGCCTCAAGCGTCGGTGAGTGGCTCGCGGCGAGAGTGGGGTGCGACCCAGGCGGCAATGGCGGTGGTGAGTGGGACCGCCATCATCAGCCCCGTGCTGCCCACCAGGGTACGCACGAGCTCCTCGGCGATCAGCTCGCGGTTGAGCGCGAGGTGCCAGGGCTCGGGATAGAAGTAGAAGAGTATCATCAACGGAAGGGCGGTACTGGCATAGGCCAGCACCAGCGTGTTGACCATCGACGCCAGATGGATCACGCCGATTCTCATGCCGCTGCGATAGAGTTCGCGGGCAGGGAGCGTCGCGTCGGCAGCGTGTAGCTCGAAGATGGTGAGCGCCTGGGCGATGATGACATCGTCTAAGACGCCGGCGGCGCCCAGCAGCATGCCAGCGAGCAACAGCCCGCGCATAGGTATTCCTACGCCCAATGCCTGCAAGAAGAGGGTCTCTTCTGAGCCAAAGCCGGTCAGGAGTGTAACCTGCGTCGCCAAGATTGCCAGTAGGGCTGTAGCACCCAGGCTGACAAAGATGCCCAGCAGCGCCGTGTGGCCGATTACGTTCCACCCCTGGATAAGGTAGAGCGTTACAGCCAAGAGCAACCCGGTGCCCAACAGCGTGATCAACACCGGATCACGGTGGGCAAGGATCTGGGGGATGATGAAACCGCCGATCACCAATCCGCTGAGGGCCAGCCCAAGGAGAGCCCGCACTCCTTGCCAGCGTCCGACGCTGACGGTGACCACGGCAAAGAGCGCGCCGACGAGGGCTAGCGGCATCAGCCGGACGTGATCGGCGACCTGGTAGACGACCTCTCCCTGATCGGTTTCCTCTAGGACCGGCAACTCGGAGATCATCACCAGAGCCCGGGCGCCTTCGCGGAACCGTATCGCACTCAGTGTGGGCCCCATGCCGCTGTACTCGACGGTGATGACCTCACCTCGGTAGGGGCCGCGGGTGAGGATCCGCAACTGTAGCGTCTGAAATACCATTGTCAAGCCGCTTTCATCGTGAGTCTTTTGCTCGTCTAGCACCGCCTCGACGCGCGCCTGAACGGTCTCGCCTAGATCGGTGCGCTCCTGTCCGTAGGCAACGGGTGGTCGGGTGAGATGCAGCGCTAGGACCGCTGAGGCGAGGATAGTGATGAGCAGGACCGCTGTACCCTCGAGCAGATAGCGGAGCTTGCGTTGTGGCGCTGTGGTGTGCCCGCTGGATCGTTGCATCTTTGACTCCTTGAGTCGATTATACCGTACTGAGTCCAATGGCCCAGCGATTTGCTGCGGAGTCTAGTGTTATCCTCACACTCTCTAGATGATGCCAAGCGATTACGTCAGGTATACTGGGAGTGCGCTGCGTGATCTGAACACGCGGAGGATGCTTGATACTGAGAATCCCCTGAGATGCCGGAGCTTTTTTGCTGTGCCACCACTATATTCTTGATTTGCGTTTTGCTGTCCTTAAGTTACACTGATAAGCGTAGTGGCTATCACTTGGGCTTGATAGGGTTCAGCAAGGGAGGTTGCCCGTGGAACAATTGGTGAAGTTGGTCCAGGAGAAGACGGGACTTAGCCGGGAGAAGTCCAGGCAAGCGGTCGAGGTGGTCGTCAGTTACCTCAAGAAGCAATTGCCTGCCCCCATTGCTGGTCAGGTGGATGCTGTACTGGCCAATGAGTCGGTGATGGACAAGGCTGGCGATGCGCTTAAGGGTGGGCTAGGCGGCCTCTTGGGTGGCGACAAGAGTTAGGATTAGGCCCCCGCTCAGAACCAGGCCCACAAGATCCAGAGAAACACCTGGCTGAGTCCAATGATGAGGCGGGCCCCGATGGCCCAGCCCCACCCAATCAACATAGATTTAGTAGCAAGCCAGGCCTTCTCTGGGTCCTGCTTATAATAGCTCTCTGCTAAGAAAAGCGCCGCCACTGTCAGCAGCAGCCCGATGATCGGGGTAAAAGTTAGGCTGCCGATCAGCCCGACGATGGAGGCCAGTAGAATCGACGGCCAGCGGGCTCCCCCTTTCCGCGCCCCAGCGACGCCGAACACCTCGTCGGTGACCCACGATCCGACGGTGAGCAGCGTGATGACCCCAAAGAGGATCGCACCGCGGGACCCGAAGCCTGTCACGATTCCGTAGATCAGCGCTAGCCCCCAGATCACGGCTGTAGCTGGGAAGATAGGCACAAAGGTACCCAGCCAGCTCAGGAGCATTCCAATCAGGATCACGACGCGCAGGGCGATGTCAAGCCAAGGTACCATCGGTCCAGATCACCCGCCGGCCATCAGATGGATGGCGCGCACGTCGGCGCCGTCAGGCACCGGAGTCTCGCTATAGGCGTCGTGGCGTACCAGGTTGCCATCGACGCTGACGACCAGATGAGGGTAGGTATAGCCCAGTTCGTCCAGCAGGTTCTGGACCGTCATACCGGCTCGCCACGCCACGGTCTCCCGTTGATTGACGGTAATCACGGTGCGCCATAGATCATAGGTGTCGCTCAACCACGGCAAGGACGTCGGGGTAGTCGATGCCCAATGACCTCAGCGTCTCAGGGGTTGGGACTCCCTTCGATGTCCACCCACGACGGGCATAGACAGCGTCGATCAGCTGCTCGTATTGTGCCATGCGATGGCAGCGGTGCGCTGTCAACTTCTGCTCCAGGCTCATCTCCGTCGGATCGAGGTCGAGCCACTCCACGATTTGTTGATCGTACCGTGCCTGACGGGATTGGTATTCAGCTGGGGTCACCGGTCCCGCCGAACGGTAAGGGATGGCGTCGTGAGCCCGCAGACCCTTACCCAGACGCAGGTTGAAGACGCGCTGAAAGTTATATACACGCTCCGACATACGGATGAGGTCGTCGGCGGTGACCTCACGACCGGTGACGCCGCTGAAGATCCGGACGTAGTTCTCGACATGGTGCGGGATCTTGGTAGGATCGTCGGACTCGGCGTTCTTTGGGTCGACAACGTCGTTCCAGGGTAGCTTGCAGAAACCACACAGGCCAAACCAAGTCCGCCACATCGGAAAGTAATGGAGCGCCTCGGCCTTGTCCGCAAAGGTCGGCAGCTGGTTGTTGACCTGATCCATAAAAATCAACCAGGCTTCGTCGTGTTGAGGCCCTTTGTTGGTCAGGCCATACCCGCCTTGCTGCGCCAACGATTCCTTGGTCACGTACTCGGAGTACTCCAGTCCCTTTGCCTCCATCCCGATCTCGTCGAGGAAGGCGCGATCGGCGCCAAAATGCGTGGCGAAGTAGTCCTTCATCCGTTGTATGCCTTTGCCAACGAGCCTTCCGAAGCCCTCGCCCCGCGCCATCTGGTGCAGCACCTCCAGCGCACCTTCGGCGTTGCCGAAGTTCAGCTGAAGGCCCCCGGTCTGCTCTGCTGTCAACATGCCGGCCTCATAGCACTCCATCACGAAGGCCATCGTTGTGCCGAAGGAGATGGTGTCGATGCCGTAGGTGTCGCAGTAGAAATTGATCTCCAGAATTACCGTCGGGTCGAAGATGCCGCAGTTGCTGCCCACCCCGGCCACCGTCTCGTACTCGGGCCCGTCGACGATGACACAGCTTCCGGCATAAGGCCCTGTGCGCACCCTGTAGTCGTCTACCGCATGTGCACAAGCAACCGTGCAGCCATACCAGCACCCGTCGGGCAGATTCTGGGTGTAGGTCTTCTCCCACACCTCACCGTTGATCCGGGCGGTGTCGGGATGGGACCCGTACTGGAAGTTCTTCACCGGCAGGAGATCGTAGTCGTCCATAATCTGCACCAGATAAGCGGTACCGCGGTGGCGCATCCGGTTCTGCACCGCGTCCCAGCGGGCGACCTCGCGGTGCATTGCGGCGCCGGTCTCGATGATACGCTCCAAGTCCGCCGGTTGGTTGGCGTCACCGCCGAAACTGCAGGTGCGCACCACTACCGCCTTCACCCGTTTATGACGAAAGACGGTGCCGATGCCGCCACGCCCGGCCTGCTTGTAGCGCAGATCCTTTCGTTTTCGGTCGTAGAGGCTGAAGTTGAGACACCCCATATACGTGTGCTCGGCACCGCGACCGGTACTCAGGAAGGCCATTAGCTGGCGATCCTCCTCCGTCTCCGCGAAGCGCTCGTTGACCCACGCGCCGAGTTGGTGGGTGTCTGGCGGGCAGTCCTCGGGAGCCGCCAGGAGCTGGACCTTTCCGGCAGGCCCGTTAACGAAGATGATGACGTCGCCGGAGGCATTCCCTTGGATCTCGATGGCGTCCCATCCGGCGAACTTTAGGTAAGGGCCGAAGTGACCGCCGGCGTTGCTGTCGATCACGATATCGGTCAGGGGGGAGATGGTCGCCGCGATTGACTTACCGGATCCGGGATATTGCGTCGTGCCACCGCAGGGCCCGGAGGAGATGACGATCTCATTTTCGGGATCGGACCACCGTGTAGTGTCCTGGACACCCTGCCATAGCAGCCACAGGTCAAAGCCGCGCCCCCCGATGAAGGTCCGCTTCATGGTCTCGTCCACCGATTTCGCGGCGATCCGCGTCTCCCCCACATTCACATAAAGTGTCTGACCTGCGTACCCACGTTCTGGTTGCCGTACATCGTAGCTAAACTCAGCGAGCACAAGGAGTTGGTGGGATGTCATATGTTCTCCTGAAGGTGCCGCCACTCCCTGCCGTTCCAGAGGTCGGTCGACACATCGTCTGCCTCGATGATCGCCAGGGCGCCGGTTGGGCAAGCCTGTACACACTGTCCGCAGGCCACGCATTTAAAGGCGATGGCCTGATCGGTGTCATAGTGCATAACCTCGTAAGGGCAGAAGCCGACACAGGCCATACAGCCAACGCAGGACTGCTTCCTTAAGTGCACCACACCGTTTTTGACCTGTACCAGGGCGTTCACCGGACAGACGGGCACGCAGGCGCCGCACTGGATACAGAACTCGGCGCCAAAACCGTCTTCCAGTGCCTGGATGCGGATGCTGGACTTGTGGGGAGCAGCTACGTGGAACCAGGTTTCCGCGCAGGCAATCTCACAGCCGCGGGCCCCGTCACAGAGGTCGGGGTTAAAGGCCAGCACTTTCATCGCCGGATCCTCCAGAGTCTGCTCATCGTTGCCCTAAGCCACACTTGTATTATAGTTTGGATTGGGGCGCATGCCAATGTCTGAAGCTCATGTGAAGTCACGTCAGGTCTCCACGTTCCATCTTGTGGGCCGCACAGCCCTTATCGGGATCGCGTATCTGGTGCGCGTGGCTGGGCTGACGGCACAAGGGCTGTGGCGCGATGAGGTGGATCAGTGGCGGTTCGCCTTTCAGTCGTGGCCCGAGTTGCTGGGGAATTTCACCCGCTCGGGTTGGAACGGGCCACTCTACTCTCCACTCCTTCGGACCTGGATCGCTCTGACCGGAGAGAGTGTCTACGGGATGCGCTATCTATCTTTGTTGTGCGGCGTTCTAGCGGTGCCCCTCTTCTACGTACTGGCACGTCGCTTGCGCGGCGCACGGGTCGCCGGCCTGTCGGCCCTGCTCCTGGCGCTCTCCCCTTATATGGTTTGGTATGGGCAGGAGATCAAGATGTATGCCTGGCTACCGCTGCTGGTGCTTCTGGCGCTTTATGCTCTGGAGCGAGCCTGCCATCAACCTAACTGGGGATGGTGGGCTGTCGTTTTGTTGGGGACGACGTTAGCGGTCTACAGTCATATCCTTGCGGCTTTGCTGATTCCTGTGTTGGTGCTCTGGTTCTGGTTGCATCCAAGACGACACCGGCGCGCATGGATAGGCGGTCTGGTTGTCATCAGCGGCTTGACACTGCCCTATCTACCGCTCCTGCGCTGGCAGGCGGCGCTGGCATTGATGCCTCGCGAGACCGGCTTCGCTGCCCACACGCTTGGGCAGATGATGGCAGTACTGCTGCGCAGCTGGAGTAGCGGAATCTTCCAGGGAGCGTGGGCCCGACCGGCCAGTCTGCGGGTGATGGCGGGGCTCTTTGGTCTGCTCACGCTGGCAGGATTTGCGTTGCTGGTTTTCACCGGGGCAGCTCGTGCTGCGCTACGCTGCGCGGCTTGGTTGGGCCTGCCGCTGCTCGCCATTTGGCTGGTCTCGTTACGTGGCCCGATCTTCACCGATCGCTACCTCATCTGGGCAGCGCCGGCCTTCTACATGCTGATTGGGGTGGCGCTGGGGCAAGTCTGGCTGTGGCTTGGCCAGTGGGGCTTACTGGCGATGTTGCCCCTAGTCGTGGTGGCGGGCCACGGTCTCTACGCTCAGGCCGCGCATCCGATCAAGCCGCAGTTTGACTTGGCGGTGGAGGTGGTGCGGACGCATCATAGTCCGAGTGACATTTTGTTGTTTCAGATTCCTTATAATCGGCATGTATTTGACTTCTACGCCGGTGGGGCGTTAGGGCCGTGGGCCGAGGCGCCCTACAGCAACTGGCGGCGGCCTGACGGCACCTATAAGGTCGATGCTGCCTACGTCACGCGAGAGCTGCGGCCTCTGGTCAGCGGATACGACAGGGTCTGGTTGGTCTACTCTGAGTTCAGCCTTTGGGATGAGCGGGAGTTGGTTCGGCAGTGGCTTGACGAGCACTATCACCATAGGCAAACGTGGCCGTTTGCCGGCGTCACGCTGCTGCTATATGAGCGCCCTCCCCAAGCGGGGCGTTGAGCGTTCTTCTCATTTGCGCCTCAATCGGGCAGGAGGGGGCCTCGCAGCCCCCGTCCTCCCACACCACCGTGCGTACGGGTCCGTACACGGCGGTTTCGCCTACGGTTCTAGTCGGGTCTCTCCGACCGAGGTTCGCTATCATTTCAACGCCGTG
>PWVB01000289.1 GCA_003562365.1 Anaerolineae bacterium | reverse complement strand
TCCGGATCGCGATGGTTGCTGCCATTATTCCCTACTGCGGTCATGTTTAGAAACTCCTTTGCTCTCGATTCCACTCTAAATTATCGCGCGGAGTTGTCTAATCTATATTAACACATAGGGCCCTTCTGTTAAGTATGCAGCGACGCGACCCAATTAAACCGCATCGAGCTTTCAGCCGCCTTAATATGGCTTGGTACGACCTTACAGAAACCTTCCAAATCTGCTACACACGCCCACTGGCGAACGTGGTTGTGGTATGACCAGACAATGCTATACTGAACTCGTTTGGGGCCTGTTCGGTTTTCTGGATCTGCGTTAGCTTGAACGGGGGCGAGATGTCGGGGAAAGGGAAACAACTCCTAGAGTCACGACAGACATTGTGGGTGGTCTGGGGCGCGGTGGCGGTTCTGATCATCCTTTTTGGGTCGGCGTTCGCCAGAGCATGGCGAACGAACCGGATTCTTAGAGAGGAGTTGAACACACTGCAACCGATGATTGTAGCTGCGGTGCAGGAGAAAGAGGCCCTGGAGACGCGGCTCGCGTATGTGCAGTCCGACGAGTATGTCGAGGCCTGGGCGCAGACCAGGGCGGGGATGACAAGACCCGGCGAGACATTGGTCATCGGGGTGGCTGCCACCCCTACACCGCTCCCTCTATCGGTGGAACCGCCCCTGCCGGAGCCTACTCCTGCACCGTTCTGGCCGAGGCTGTGGCAGATGGTGATCGGAGAGTAGCCCCCGAGCATTGTTCAGGATTCCAGCCACCCCTCAATGGCCTGAGCGATTTTGCGGTCCGTGACCGCCATTGGCAGGGCATCGACCTCCTTTTGGCTCGCCCACTGGAAATCCTGGCATTCTAGGCAACGTGGCTCGCCGCTCTCAAGTTCGCAGATAAAGGCATGGAGGGTGATCCGGAAATGAGTGTAGGCGTGTTGGATAACAATCAGCAACTGGCCTACATGGATCTCGATGCCCATCTCTTCCTGTAACTCCCGCTTGAGCGCCTGCGGCAGCGATTCCCCTTCTTCTCTTTTGCCTCCCGGAAATTCCCATAGTCCGCCTAACATCGCGTCAGTGGGTCGCTGCGCGACCAACATTTGAGCGCTATCTTGCGAGCACCGTCGGGCCACGATCACGGCTGCGGCGACGTCATAATGAGGGATAGGCTTGCGCTGTCTAGGCGCCGGGTAAGTCTCCTGCTCTCCCTGGTTGCGGGCTTGGCAGAACGCCTGCCAAGGACAAAGCAGACAGCGTGGAGAGCGGGGGGGGCAGAGCGTCGCTCCGAGCTCCATCAGTGCTTCATTGAAGGCGCCAGGGGCCGTTTCTGATATCCAGAGGCGCAATGCTTCCTCCAATTCCTGTTGCTTGGGGTCTGGGAGCGCCAGTATGCGCGCCATAACCCGGCGAGCATTGCCGTCTATGGCGGGCACGACGATACCAAATGCGATGCTGGCAATGGCCCCGGCCGTGTACGGCCCAATCCCGGGCAGCGATTGCAGCGCTGCGGGATCGGATGGCAGCTCTCCCTTATGGTCTTCAATGACCTGCAGAGCCGCTCGATGTAATGCTCTCGCTCGACTGTAGTACCCTAGTCCTTCCCAGGCTTTCAGGACGTCCTCCAGTGAGCTTCTGGCCAGTACCTCCACGCTGGGGAAACGCGCGAGGAAGCGCTCATAATAGCCCACAACGGTTTCCGCCTGCGTCTGTTGTAGCATAACCTCGGCCACCCACACCCGGTAGGGCGTGCGCTGATGACGCCACGGAAGGTCGCGTGCTTGTTGCTCAAACCACCTGAGGAGACGTGTCTGCGCCTCCTCACGATTTTCTATCAATTGGTTTCGCTGAAACTCGTTCAAACTCATTCGTTAACCTATTGGCGTCGCAATCCCCATCGTCGTGCTGAGCGCGTATTCCAGCGGGCATCAGAAGTCTGGTGTTGGCCACAACGCTGCACATTATATCATAGAGCTCTGCCTTGCGGCTTTTTTTCTTGTGTATTATAATTTCCTCCATAGTCAGGAGTGGGTCATGCGGATTCTCAACGAAGCCGTTCAACTGGTTGCACAACCACCGGGAAATCTTGTCTATTTCCTGGTGACATTGTTTGCCTTGCAGCAGGCCTTCCTCTCGGCGTTGACCGCATACCGTGCCCGGCCTGATTCCATACACGCGACTCGCTGGCTGTGGGCAACCGGCGGACTGCTGGTAGCGCGGGTAGGGCTCATCGTGCTGGGGTTACTGGCTGTGACGGGACTGGTTCTTCCTGCGTATCTTCTGTCGCCCCTGGAGCGCTGGACGGTGGTGTGTGGGGCCCTTACCCTCGTATGGGCTGGCCTACTCGGATTTCGTCCCCAACGTTGGCAAACGCAGGTCCTCCTGGCGATTCTCGCTTTCAGCTTGCTTATCTATAGCTATAGTGCGGTGACGCGAGCGGCGCCAGAGCAGCAGTTCGTGCCCAGTGACGGTATCTATCTCTGGGAGTATGTGGGTGTCCTTATCGCGCTGGCGGCGGCTCTCTTGACTGCAGTCTGGCTGCGACCCCCTGAGTGGGAGTGGATCGTTGGCATTGGCTTCTTCTGGGGTCTGGGGTTTGCGGTTACACTGGTTGCCGAAACTCCTGCGGCGGCGATCGAAGGATGGCAGCGCTTGAGTTCATTGGTAGCCTTGCCGTTGTTGTCGATCTTGGTGCATCGTCAGGTTCTGCAGACGCCGAAGCTACCCGAGCCGCGCCACCACTTGGCAGATGCCGTCTCCCTGACGGAGGTGGTAGGCAGCTTGCGCAACGCCAGAGACCTCGAGTCTTCGCTGATTCTCGCTTCCTCCAAGTTAGCCAGCCTGCTGGGCGTGGATAGATGCGTGATTGCTCTAACAGACGACGGGAACATAGACGCAGTGCAGGTCGTGGCGCTCCATCCACCCACGGCGGCGCAGATTGATCCCCCTCAACTATGGCTGGCAGACTACGAAGGGCTGGAGCGAGCAGTTGCCCAGCAGGAGGTCGTGGTCGCCAATGATGCCGGAGAACATCCGTGGTCGACAGCGCTGCTTGCTAGTTTGGGCTTTGAGGCGGGTGGTGCGTCGGCGGTTCTGCCGCTTTGCCGCCAGGAGCGCTCGCTGGGTCTGATGTTGCTGGACAGACAACGGCGGTGGGAGGCCCAGGATGTTGAGGATCTGGTACGTGTCGCGGAGACTCTGACCGAGGCCATTGCTACCCGGAAGGCGAAGACCGCTGAGGTAGCTCAGAGCTCGAATCAAGTCCAGACGACTGCCGTTGCTACCGGTTGGAGCGCTGAGCGTCAGCGGTTGATTGAGACTGTTGAGAAGGCGAAGAAGCAGATTCAGGCTCTCAACGGCAGGATTCGTGCCCTTGTCCAGGAACTTAAGGCGCGAGACGACGAGATCTTGGCGCTCAATACGGAGTTGGAGTCGCGGCGTCAGGGAGCCTCCGAGACTGAGCTTGTGGTATGGCAAAATGAAGTCCGGCACTTAGTGGACGAGCGTGAGGCGCTGGATCGCAAGATCGAGACATTGACACAGGATAGAGACGGCCTGCTGGAGGAGGGGGCGCGCCTCAGCCAGGCGCTTGCTGGAGTAAAGGAGAAGCTGGAGCAGACTGCGGCGCATAGAGATCGGTTGGAGGAGGCCGTGGCTGAGCTTCAGAGCCCGCCGGAAGAGGGTAAGGAAGCTGCGGGTTTGATGCCAACGTCTCTGACCGACGTGGACGAGGAAGCTGCGGAGGTGCCCGAGGATGACGGTGAGCTGGCGTCTCACGAGACCATCATCAGCATGGTCAGTGACTTCCGCACCCCAATGACCGCAATCACAGGTTATACCGATCTGGTCCTCGGGGAACAAGCGGGCATCCTCACCGATATGCAGCGCCAGTTTCTCGAGCGTGTCAAGGCGAACGTTGAGCAGCTGAATCATCTGCTGAATGACCTGATCCAGATTACGTCACCAGACACCAGGCCTGTGGAGCTGGCTTCCGACCCTATCGACCTGATTGAGATTATTGAGGAGGCGATTATGGGGCTGGCGGCCCGTTTTCGGGAACGCAAGCTCACTGTACAGTTGGACCTTCCTCCCGAGCTCTCACGGGTGGCCTCCGACCGAGACAGTCTTTATCAGATTATGCTGCGCCTACTGTCCAATGCCGCGCTCTGTTCGGAGGAGGGTAGCCAAGTCACCATTCGTGCGCAGGAGGAAGCCTTTCCAGGCGACGGTCATCATCTGCAAATTTCGGTGACTGATACCGGTGGCGGCATCGCGCCTGACGACTATCCCAAAGTTTTTCGCCGTCTTTATCGGGCACATCAGCCGTTAGTCGAGGGTATGGGCGAGACAGGGGTTGGAATGGCTGTCGCTAAAGCCCTTGTTGAAGCGAACGGTGGGCGTATCTGGGTCGACAGCGAGGAAGGCGTGGGCAGCACCTTCAGCTTCCTCCTTCCTGCAGACCGATAGAGCGTGTTGCCGGACCGTCTATGAGCTGCCGGCCTCACGGGAGATGCTGAGGTGGACAAAGAGTTGACTCGCGGTTCGCTGCTGCGTCTACTGGGGGTCCTTGTTTCCGGACTGCTTATCTTGGCGGCTGTTGTTGGTAGCTTCTGGCTTGTTGAGGCAGATCTGTTGTTGCAGGTCCGGCCTCGAAATTCCTTTGCCGATGCAGTGCCGACGCCTACCCTCTACCCTACGCTTCCGCCGCTTACACCGACACCAGCTGTGACATTGCCGACCGATGCGCCGGAAACAGCACCTATGGATGCGACCGCGACGCCGAGCCTGACATTAGAACCTGATCCGCCCTTGCCCCCGAGTGCACCTTCACCGACCATTCAACCTATCTGTCCGCCGCCGGAGGGTTGGGTCGTTTACAGGGTGCAAGAGGGGGACACGCTCTACGCGCTTCAGGAGCGATCGGGAACTAATCTACAGGATCTGCTGATGCGAAACTGTCTGCAAGCTATGCGTCCGCTGCAGGCCGGCGAGATACTTTATCTGCCGCCTGCAGTTCAGGTGCCCCCGACACGTGTCGTAACGATCTGTTACCCACCTGCGCACTGGCAGACCGTGCTCGTGCGGCCCGGCGAGACTCTCTACGGTCTCTCGATTCGCTATGGGGTTACCGTGGCTCGGCTTAAGCAAGCTAACTGCATGACCAGTGACGCACTGTTCGCATGGCAGCCGCTTTACGTGCCGCCAGGGCTGGTCGTCCCGCCGACTCTGCCCCCTACCGTGACCTTTACGCCGACAGCGGAACCGGAGCCCACGCCGACGCCATCGCCAACGGCAACGCCTATACCGACGGCTACACCGGTCCCCTCGCCGACGCCTACACCGACAGAGACGCCGGTTCTTGTACCGACTTGGACACCAGGACCCGAAATGCCCACGGCAGTTATGCCTCCGGGCACTGCAACACCGACAAGCACCGTCGCGCCACCAGCCACGCCTGAGCCAACGGCGACGGTCGAGACCCCGGCGCCGAGCCCCACCAGCACGCCAGTGGCTGATCCAATTCCCTCATCCACGGTGTTGCCGTCCCCTACCGCTGACCCTGATCCGACACCGACGGCTACACCTACGGCGGAGCCGCCCGCCGTCCTCTTTGGGCGGGGGCGATAGCGGGCTAGTTGACAATGGCCCCAGCGCCAGGGTTGGGTGAACTCAGATTGCCTCAGGTGCTACGGTCTGGGGTCACTCTGCGAGGCGCACGATCGAGGTGACGATCTGATCCATCTCGTGACGCACCGTCTCCGGCAGGTCGATCTCAGTGTACGGAATCTGCTGTGGGTCACCGGTCAGGGCGATATACAGTTCCAAGCGTTCGTCCTGATAGGTCAGAAAGACCATTTTGAGCCGGTCCTCATGCACGATCACATACCGCTCGGTTGGTGTGCCCAAAAGCGGAACCGTCCCGCCTTCGCTGATGATTCCCTCCGGAGTTGTGTCGGGCCCGATAGCAGTTGCCTCGTCAGCTTGCTTGTACTGGATCAGCAGCTGATAGGTCTCTCGGCTGAGCTCCACCACCACCGCTGCTGCGTGCGTCTCTTGCTCGGCGGGTACCGTAGCGAGGAGGCCCTCACTCAGCGTCCAAGTTGGCGGATAGCGCAGGCCAAGTCCTAGGCCCGGCGCGATATCAGCACTGTAGGATTCCCAGCCGGGGTAGAGGTCGCTGGCTGCGGTGGTTCCGATGCGCTCCACGCTACCGACAATCCGATCGAATACATCGTGGTCAGCGGCTGAAAGCTCGGCTGCAGCATACGCTTCTCCACGATCATCTCCCATCTCGATGTAGATCTCGATCTCTGCGAACCGTTCCCCCACGAAGGCGGCTTTATCCTTGCCTTCAAAGACGACCACGTACTTTGGCACCGGCCTGCCCAAAAGTGTTAGGACATCACGCTCTTCGATTTGGCCGTCGGGCAGACTGCCGGGGCCGACGCTGCTTTCCTCTTCAAGGCGCCTGAATTCGACGCGGACCCTTAGGGTGTCCAAGGTCAGACCAACGGCGTGGGGTGCGGCCTCGCCTTCCGCTGTGCCGGAGAGGAATTCGATGGTCCAGTCCCCAGGATAGCTGAACGTCAGCCCGTAAGCCTCATTAACGTAACGGGCCCATTCGTCTTCGGATTCTAAGTCCGCTGGCGGGGTGGATGTTGAGAGGGGTGAAGGGGGCAGGGTTGGAAGGGGAGTAGGCGTTGGTGAAGCTTCGGGCTCTGGTGTCTCGGCTGACACAGAGTCTTCAGCGTCGAGCGTTACGGGCGGAGCAGCCGGAATCCTTGGTCGACACGCTCCCAGAATAAGCACGGTGAGGCCAACCACGGCCATAAACCTTACACTTTGCTTCTTCATTAGATCCCCTCCTTAAAGGTGCGTTTAGCATAGCGGGATCGTCCCTTGATGTTCGACGGATAGGGACCGAGCCACGCGGAGATGTGACGCATCGAATTTCATACCACGCGGACATCCCTTTTCGGTCGGTTGCACCGCCTTGCAGGGGCCGCTGGAAGTATGATAGACTTTTTTTCCCGCTCCGACAAGGTGACCCTCCTGGTCGCGAACGCGAAAGGATCCTGGCATCCAGTTGATTGCCACTTGAGCACCGGGCCCGGCGTGCTACAATGAGCACCTGTGTGCGAATGCACTGAACTGCAATCAGATCTGTAGCTTGGTCTGACGACAGAGTTCTGAAGGTGAGGAGACCCAGATTTTGAGACAGAGGCGGTAGTGTGAACGAGGGTGCGGAGAGTAAGAGCCAGTATACCGTGGATCTGCAGCCCGTTGGGCGGCGAATGCTGGTCGAGTCGGGCCTGACGCTGCTTGAGGCTGCGCAGCGCGCTGGCATAGGGCTCGCGGCAGTTTGTGGTGGCGCAGGATCGTGCGGTAAATGTCGCGTGCAGTGCATTGAGGGCAAGCTAAGCCTGCCGACCGTCGATGAACAGCGATGGTTTACTGCTGCGGAGCTTGAGGACGGCCATCGACTGGCCTGTCAGGCTGTACCGTTGACGGATGTCAGAGTCACCATTCCACCGGAGTCGCTGAGCGCGCTTCAGCGACTTCAGATCGAGGGGCAGGAGACTGAAGTTGCGGTGGATCCGGTCATCGATCTGGTGGATGTAGCGTTGGCGGAGCCAACGCTTGATGACCTGCGTTCTGATACCGTGCGCTTGACCGATGCGCTTGCTGAAGAAGGAAGGCCACGTGCCTTCTTCGGGCAGCCTGTGCTCCGGGTTCTTTCAGAGGAGCTGCGACTGCGGAACTGGGCGGTGCGCCTGGCGCTCCGTCGCCAGGATCCACTGCTGGGCCAGAGTGGCATCAGGCCGTGGCGTGAGGTCGTCGGTGTTGTGGATGCGCATCAACCGATGTTGGGACTGGCTGTGGACATCGGTACGACGAAGGTTGCTGGCTACCTTGTGGACCTTGAGACCGGTCATACCTTAGCCAAACACGGGCTGATGAATCCCCAGATTGCCTACGGAGAGGATGTTGTCAGCCGTATCGCTTACGCAAACGAACAGGCCGACAGGCGCAACACGCTGCAGCAGCGGCTCATCGCGGGTCTCAACGACCTTGTGGATCGACTCTGTAGTGAGGTGCCCGTCCACCGGCAACAGATCGTTGATGCCGTCGTGGTGGGGAATACTGTGATTCACCATCTTTTCGTAGGGCTTCCCGTGACGCAGCTTGGAGCATCGCCTTATATTGCCGCTGTCAGTGAGCCCCTTGACATCCAGACGGCGCATCTTGGGCTTGAATTGGCTCCGGGGGCACGGGTCTATCTTCCCCCGAACATTGCTGGCTACGTGGGCGCGGATCACGTAGCAATGTTGCTATCGACGGAGGCATGGCAGGCGATGGAGCCTACGCTTGCCCTCGATATCGGTACGAACACCGAGATCAGTCTTGCTGTCGGGGGGCAGCTGCTGAGTTGCTCCTGTGCTTCCGGTCCGGCCTTCGAGGGCGCCCATATCCACGCAGGTATGCGCGCGGCGCCGGGTGCCGTTGAGTATGTGCGAATCGGCGATGATCGGATTTATGTACAGACGATCGGAGGCCAGCCCGCTGTGGGGATCTGTGGCTCCGGTATCCTGGACGCGGGAGCTGAGCTACGGGCGGCGGGCGTTGCCGGACCAACCGGGCGCCTGAATCCGGGCCATCCGCAATGGGGATCACGGATAGTGAACTGGAATGGGGGCGGCGCCTTTGTCCTTCTCAACAAAGCACAGACTGGCAACGATCATGATCTTCTCGTGACCCGCCGGGATGTAAACGAGATCCAGTTGGCTAAGGGTGCGATTCGCGCCGGCGTCGATGTCCTCTTGGCTGAGGCTGGGCTCGGCTATGATGATCTGAGTACCTTTATTGTGGCTGGGGCGTTCGGCACCTATCTCGACCTTAGGAGCGCCATGCGCATTGGGATGTTCCCACCCCTGCCGCTTGAGCGCTTCCGGCAGGTCGGCAACGCCGCCGGCACCGGCGCTCGGCAGATGCTGATCTCAGCTAGACGGCGTCGGATGGCGGAATCGCTTGTGAACCGGGTGCGCTACATTGAGTTGACGGCACATCCTAACTTCACCGACTTCTATATGGATGCAATGGTGCTCTCCTAAGGGGCACAACAGTAAAGTAACATTGGCCGCTGTTTTCCGACTCAGGGATGGGCTCACAACCTTGCTCGGTTTGAGTGTTGCCGGCTGGCCATACGGGCGGCTTCGATAATGGCTGTCACCATGCTGTCCTCGGCGGCTATGCCTTGACCGGCGATGTCAAAGGCGGTGCCGTGGTCCGCCGACGTCCGGACGATCGGAAGCCCGAGGGTGATGGTGATCGATCGCTCGAAGTCGTGAGTTTTGACGGCGACGTGACCTTGGTCATGATACATTGTGACAACGGCGTCGTACTCTCCGCGGATGGCTTGGAAGAAGACCGAGTCGGCTGGGATGGGGCCGGTGGCGTCGATCCCCTGCTCGCGCGCGGCAGCGACAGCCGGTGCGATGGCATCGATCTCCTCGCGTCCTAGAAGGCCACCCTCGCCGTTGTGAGGGTTCAGGCCGGCAACAGCCAGGCGGGGTTGATCATAGCCGAGATTCCGCATGCCCGTTTCAGTGATGACGATTGTATCTAGGACGGCTTCCCTTGTGATCTGTGCGGCGATGTCGCGGAAGGGAATATGCCGCGTTACGTGCGTCACGCGTAAGCCTGGGGTCGCCAGCATTGTGGTGCAGCGTGATGTCTTTGTGACTTCCGCCAGTATCTCGGTGTGCCCGATATAGTGGTAGCCTGCTAGGCGCATTGCCTCCTTGTTCAGTGGCGCCGTAGCAACAGCGGCAATGGTATCCGTCAGGGCCATCTCGGTAGCTTTAAGGACGTACTCGACTGCGGCGCGCCCAGCGGCTGAACTGATCTCCCCTACGGCAATGTCTGCAGGTTCGATATTGTGGAGATCCAGCAACATCGTCGTCTCCGGCGACCACCTCGCCTCACTGACATTCTCAATGACCTTCACTCGAGGACTGCTAGCCGCAAACTTCGGGTCTGTGAACACCCGGCTATCGCCGATCACCAGCGGGCGGCATACCCGGTGGACCTCAACGTGTGTTAGAGCCTTGGCAACGACCTCGGGCCCGATGCCCGCAATATCGCCGACGGTGATGCCTACTATTGGTCTTGGTTCCATCCTTGACCTCCTGGCTATTGGCGGTGAGACTCTGATAGAGTCTAGTATACCATCATCGGCTTCTTGATGGTGCTTGACGCACTGTCCCATAGGTGTATACTGGTCTTCAAAGATGAATACGCTTGAGACAGGGGTGCTGTCGGGATCGGATGCCCGGGAGCGCTAAGAGGGAAGCCGGTGAGAGTCCGGCGCTGTCCCGCAACTGTAACAACGGCGGCAAGCCCAACCGTTGAAGCCAGGATACTCGCCTCTGTCGAAACCACGCACGAGACCTTCGCGGAAAGGGGGTGGTGTATGAGGGGTGTTGTGAGAATCGCCCTTCCCCAACCGACGTGAGGGGAAGGGTTTTTGTTTGCCAGCCTCTCCCTCGGCGTCACGTTGGTGAAAAACCATTTTTCTCTGTTGCCGTGGCAGTGGACCTGGCTGACTTCTAGGGCTCACCGTTAGCTGCCCGGCCTCCGGTAGCCCCGTTTTCATCCGCGCGCTGGCGTGCGCGGCTCAAGTGTAGCGTATAGGAGCTGAACAGATGAGACGTACACGGTTGGTGATTAGTTTGATACTGGGAATTGCTCTTAGTGTTGGCCTTTTGGTGGTTATAAGGATGAATCAAAGCGCGGTTGCGGCGTCTGTGGACGCGTCCATAACGCTCCCCTCCGAAGCCGATGGCGGCGCTCCGGACTCACAGCAGGTGACCAACACAGCCTACATAGCGGTGCGTTTCGCCGACAATGATGTTGCCGTTCGCGCCATCACTTTCACGAAGCCTATCTCAGCTCTTCGTGCCTTGGAGTTAAGTGGATTTGCTTTCACCACCGCTGACTTTGGCTGGGGTCTGTTTCTCTGCAGCATTGAGGATGTGGGAGACAGCGGCGACGCTTGTGACAATGACGATCGCTACTGGGCCACCTACTACTGGGATGGTGGGAGTTGGGCCGGCCGGATGGTCGGCATCACAGAGGCGATGATCACCCAGACAGGGCACCTCGAGGCCTTCTCCTGGAGCGATCCGGGTTGGGATCCGGTCGACCCGCCACCTGCGTCCCCACTTACAGCTGCGTGGCAAGCGTTGGTTTGGCTGCAGGCGCAACAGGAGCCAGACGGCGGTTATGGTACCCCCGGCAGCACGGCCGAGGTGTTGATGGCGTTGGGGGCGAACCGTATGGCTGCCGATTCGGCGGCACGCGCTAACACTATGAGCCGCGGCGCCGGCCTGGCCGGCTCTGATGCAGCCGGGGCTGGTAAACTAGGTGTCGCACTTACCGCCCACGATATCTGTTGGCCGCGTCAGGCACCGATGCCGTTGGACTATTATAGCCCCACCACCGGTGCCTTTGATGTCGATGCAGCCCCACACGCTTGGGCGATGCTGGGGACGGCGGCGTTAAGCGAGACTGTGCCGCCGAGCGCGACTCAGTATCTGATGAGTCTTCAGCAGCCCAGCGGGGGATGGGAGTGGGGACAAGGCTGGGGAGTCGATACCAACAGCACGGCGCTGGCGATTCAGGCTCTGGTGGCTGCTGGCGAGCCGCTGACCTCGACCTCGATCGTAAGCGCACTGACCTATCTGCAACTGGCCCAGAACGCAGACGGAGGATTCCCATACGATCCCACCTCGGCATGGGGTACTGAGAGTGACACCAACTCCACCGCTTACGTGGTGCAGGCGCTTCTGGCTGCCGGCCAGGATCCGCTCACCGTCCCCTGGACGATCAATGATACTCACCCGATGGGCTATCTGCTGGCGATGCAGCTTGAAGATGGCAGCTTTGAGTGGCAGCCGGGCTTGGGCCCGAATCAGGCTGCTACTCAACAGGTCATCCCGGCGTTGCTTCATCGACCCTTTCCGGTCCGTATCGTTGCCCTGGACGTCTGTAGCGGAGCCTATCTGCCTCTGGTGAGTCGGGGCGAGTAGGATTCGGAGATGGTCGCGCCTTGACTGGGTCGCTGGACGCGCTGCTGCACCGGGGCGTAGCAGGGAGAGCTCTCCCTGCTACCCTCGGTGCGAGTCATCTTGGTGTCACGTCTTGTTTGATAGACTGAAGGACGGATGTGACGACTCTCCGCCCTAAAGCGGGGAGCTTCTCGGGGCACGCTCGGTGTTACATCCGCCCACGTTATGTACCGAAGGCCCCGTCCGGGCCAGATGAAGGATATTGACCGCAGCATTTACGTCGCGGTCGAGAACTAGATTACAGTGAGGACACCGATGCGTTCTGACGCTCAGATCCTTTTGCACACTCCCGCGACAACCAGAACACCGCTGCGCTGTGAACTGG
>PWVB01000425.1 GCA_003562365.1 Anaerolineae bacterium | reverse complement strand
GGGTACGACAACCGATTGGCCTTTTCGCCCGACGGGGAGACTGTCGCCACCGGCAATCACAACGGCGTCGTCTGGCTCTGGCGCGTCGAGGATGGTGAGCAGCTAGCCGAGTTCGAGCAGCCCATCAGCGAATACATCCATTCCCTTGCCTTCTCCCCCGACGGTCAGATCGTCGCCGCCGGACACTGGCATGTAACAGTTTATCTCTGGCGGGTGAGCGATGGTCAGCTGCTCCATAGCCTTCCGCGGCAGACCGACTACTGCCGGGCCAATGACCTGGCTTTCTCCCCTGACGGCGAACTCTAGGCAGTCGCCGGCGGGCGCCACGAGCGGGACGACACAGTGCGGCTGTGGGGCGGGCGCCGATGGAAACATACACCAAGAACTGCCACTAACACAGGGAGGCCGCGCCGTGGCTTACTCTCCCGACGGGAGCTGGTTGGCGGCGGGCTCCAGCGCGGAGCTATCTGTGTGGGACCTCCCGGAAGGCACGCTGCGGCACACCTTTGATCACGTGGGACAGGCCGAGGAAACCGACTGGATCACCAGCCTGGATGTTTCACCCGACGGCAGACTGCTCGCCGCCGGGCGCCGGATCGGTGTATTGGAAGTGTGGCAGTTGGCGCCTGGAATGGTGAAACAGGATGACGGGTGAACTGAGGGCGCGGTCATTTTGCCCCCCCCCTAATCTAGGCTATCATAAGCGACGTTGTGTGGATGTCTTTCGGATCAGAGGAGAGAAAGATGGCTTTTACATTACAGATTGGTGAGACCGCCCCGGATTTTTCGCTGCCGGCGACCGACGGCAATACCTACCAACTGTCCGATTTTGACGACGCTGAGACGCTGGTCGTCTTTTTCACCTGCAACCACTGCCCCTTCGTCCTGGGCTCAAACGAGGCAACCCGCGAAACGGCAGAGCGCTTCGCGCCCCACGGGGTCACCTTCGTGGGCATCAATGCCAATAGCGAGAAAACCCACCCCAACGACGACTTTGAACATATGGTGGAGGAGATGGAGAAGCACAGCTTTCCGTGGGTCTACCTTCGCGACAAACCGCAGGACGTTGCCCGAGCTTACGGTGCGTTGCGCACGCCGCACTTCTACGTCTTCGACCGCGAGCGCAAGCTAGTCTACACCGGACGGGGCGTTGACAATCCACGCGAGGTGGAGAAGATGACGGTCAACGACCTGGCGAACGCACTAGAGGAGCACGTGGCGGGCAAGCCGGTAAGCGTCCCCCTGACCAATCCCATCGGCTGCAACGTAAAATGGGAAGGAGAGGACGCCCACTGGATTCCGGAGGATGCCTGCGATTTAGTTTAGGCAGCAGAGCCCATAACGACACGCCACGGGAGTAGTCCCGTGGCGTGTTTTCTGTGATCGATGCAGACTCAAGCGCTGCACGTCGTCGCCCAGTTCCCCGACGACGGTCAGGCGATCAAGCAGGTCCGAGCCGTGGGGCGCCCCCGAGAGTGTACCGGTGAGATCCCGACCGCCCAGATTCCGTGCCTGATGGCGCCCACGCCGAAACACCCAACTATCGGAGGCATCGTAGACGATCCCGGCGTAGGCAAAATAGACCGTTGCTCCAGCCTTGCCGTCCTAACAAGCGAGCTCGTCAAGCATGAACTGACGCATAACGACCGGCCTGTCCATAAACTAGAATACAGCAGGGACCCTCAGAGGATCCCTGCGGCGTTGTGTGTCCGAGCCAATCAACCTAGGGCATGAACTTACGCACGAAGGGCGAAGTCTCACCCTGGCGCAGGAAGTGACCGGACGGCCCCTCACCCAAGAACTCCGAAAACCAGGACTCGTGCTCGATCTCTTCGTTCAGGATCGCCTGCGCCAGCGCGTAGGTCCGATGGTCCTTGCCGGCGGTCAGGTTGCAGATGTGAGTATAACCCCGCACCGCGCAGCGCTCGGCGTTTACGAGCACAGTCAGGATCGCCTGGACATCGGTTGGGTCCTCTGGCAGGCTCGCCGGCGGGCAGGCAGAGCAGTCGTGAAACTCATTCATGTCATCAGGCAGCTTACCGCCCAACTCGTAGATGCGGGGGACCAGCGCCTCAAAGTGATTGCGGTCCTCGATGCGCGCCGTCTCGGCAATCGCTTTGATACCTTCACCCTCCAACCCGATTAAGTTGGCGCGCAGAATCGTGTAGTAGTAGAACGTCGTGAGCTCCGCCGCTGCATTGGTGATCAACAACTCAAGCAGTTCGTCGACATCGATCCCGGCATTCGCAACCATCTCGCGTGCTACCTTTGCCATTGTTAATTATCCTTTCCCTGCAGAACAGATTCTCTTAGGATCACTTAATCTATAATCTATCCTAAACTATTATTAGTATAAATTATAAACGCCGCTTTGTCAAGGCCCTGCTCTGCCACTCAGACATTTTGAAAGGGATGCCTCTCTGTCCATGGTGTCTTTTCGCTTTCTGGCCATACCAGCTCCTTGTTCGAGGAGTATGTCCAAGATGACGCGTCTGTCCAGCTTGGCCCCTTTTGGGTGCACATGGCGAGAGTGCGTTATTAACGTTTGTTGTCCCCCTTCAGCTCGAGCCATAGCTATGCAACGCTCATCACTTTGGGTTTCCTCCCTCGGGCACAGGGGTTAACTACCGTGACCTGGGGTCGCATCGCCTTTTCCTTCTTGCGCATCGCAGCAATCACTACCGCACGCTCTATTGTCGCCGCACTGCGCAGCTTGAAGTGCGGACTTTGGCGATGTCGAAAGGCCCGTCCGCCGCGTTCCATCCCATTGCTTGTCGCCTCCCACCCCGGATGGCGCAGGAACTGGCTGACGCACTCGAGCTTCGCCTCCGTCACCCGCTCCTGGGCACGGCGCAGTGCTGGGAGCCCCTGACAGTCAGGATTGCTGCGCCACGCGGTGTAGTAGGTATAGGCTTCATCGAGGGTGCGGCGGTTGCCGGCATCGTCGGTCCATAGACCATACCAGTCCAGCAAGAAACTGTATATGGTCTGTAAGGCGGTGCCAACGGGACTCGAGAGCAAGGCCTCAGCCACCCCGCGCTCCTCGTCTTTCACTTGTTCGGGACGTCGCATCAGCAGAAAGCGATGCCGGTTCAAGGTTTCGCGGACGCGGCGTACGTCATCCCAGCTCAACCACGGGGCGGGAGGCGACGCCATCTCAATCGCTGGCGGCTCTGCCCCGTCGGGGGGCTGGGACCGTCCGCTTGCTGTAGCCAACGGGCCACAGTCACTCGATGGCGCCCAACCCGGCGTGCAATCTCCGCATCACTCAGCCCTTGGTCCCGCAGCTCCTGCATGCGAGCGCGCTGCTGCTGTTT
>PWVB01000341.1 GCA_003562365.1 Anaerolineae bacterium | reverse complement strand
CTCGGCGCGATAAACAGAGGTGTTATCGCGCCGAGTAGCCGCACCCCGTTCAACGGGATGCCCAGCTCTTCCTGAGTTTCGCGCAGGGCTGTCGCAGCATATGTGGCGTCGCCGGCTTCCACGCCACCACCAGGAAAGGAGATCTGCCCGGCATGATGGCTCAAGGTTTTGGGCCGCAGTGTGAAAATCAAGGCAGCACCCTGTGATGATGCGTGAAGCAGGGCCAAGACCGCCGATGGCCTCGGTCGATCTGCGGGCAGTGGTGCTGCTTGGCGTAAGGCGGGCGCCATCTGCATCTGCGCCTGTGGGCCCGGGAGAGGGCCGTCAAGAAGGGCTTGATGCAGGCGCGGTATGAGCGCCGCGGGATCGCCGATAAAGCTGGATGGGCTTTGCACACCGTGATTATAGTCTTTGGACGTAGAGGCGCAAGCGCTGTTGATGAGGGGGATCTGGGTGACGTTTGACTCAGCGGTGCTGGCACTTCGTCGGCGCCTGTGGCGGTTTCGGGGTGTCTTTCCCTATGTCGTCGCTGCCGGCTTGGTGTTGTGGGCCGTGCGGCGACCGGGGGTTCTGGTTACGTTGCCACCCCCGCAAGCTGTGCAGACGGTTCATCCCAATGTGGGGGTTCACACGCGCCTGACCGATGAGGTGGAAGCATGGAAGATCCAGCGTTCACTGGCAATGGTACGTGAGATGGGTGCTCCATGGATTGTGGAGTATTTCCCTTGGCCCTACATCGAGCCGCAGCAGGGGCGGTATCATTGGGAACATAGTGACACGGTCGTCGCGCACGCAGCGAACCAAGGGTTGTACATTATCGCTCGCCTGGGTATGGTTCCCGATTGGGCCCGTCCGGCCCCCGACGAGTTGGAGACTACCTTCACTTATCTGGATCGCGATCACTACGGGGACTTCGCCCGCTTCGTTGGTGCCTTTGCCGCTCGTTACCGGGATCACATCCGGCATCTGATCATCTGGAATGAGCCCAACCTCAGCTTCGAATGGGGGTATCGACCGGTCGATCCAGCCGGCTATGCGGAGCTGCTGCGGGTGGTCTATCCAGAAGCGCATCGTGCCAATCCCAATGTGGTGGTGCTGGGAGGGGCATTGGCCCCAACGTTGGAGCCGGAGGGCAGCTCGGCTGGCCTGAATGATCTGCTCTATCTGCGCCAAATGTATGAGGCAGGGGCGGGGCCCTACTTTGATGCACTGTCGGCGCACGCCTACGGCTTGGCCTTCGCGCCGGACGTGGAGCCAGCCGAGGATCTAATCAACTTCCGCCGGGTTGAGTTGCTCCGGGAGATTATGGAGGCCTTTGGGGATGCCGACAAGCCCATCTACGTCACCGAGGCGGGCTGGAATGATCATCCCCGCTGGTCGTGGGCCGTGCGTCCCAGTGAGCGCATCCAGTACACACTGGATGCGTATCGCTGGGCTGCTGAGGCGTGGCCGTGGTGTCCTGTGGTGGCTATGTGGATGTTCCGTACACCGCAGATGCTTTATAATTACCAGGATTACTATGCATTCGTCACGCCTGCCTTTCAGCCGCGACCGGTGTATCATGCCGTGCAGGCTTATACGGGGAACATCGCTCAGGCGGCGAATGGCCCTTGAACACGAGATGCTGATGCGTCCGCCAGAGATCGAGAAAGGACGGTTATCCATGCGACGACGAACCTGGATTTGAGGCAAGATCCTACCGCCGCATTTCAGGTTGAGGGGCCAGCGCAGGAAAAACGTTTGAGGGCCGCGCAGTTCAGATGCCAAATAGCCTATAGGGGGTGGCTTGCATTGATGCAGAAGGTCAGACCGTCTTGAGCCAGGAGTTGAGGCTAGGATCTATGAAACGTATCATCAAGTTCCTGCTGGTTTGCAGCACTGTCCTTGGGGTTGGAGGAATGGGCATACTTGTTGGATGCTCGGCGTTGCCTGATTTGACGTTACCGCTTCGTCCCACAGCGACACCACCGCCTATCCCGATGAGCCCGACCCCTTCTCCGACGGCGACACCGGTGACGGCTCTGACTCCTACGCCGGGGCCCGTGACCCTGGATCTTTGGGTTCCCGATTTTCTTAATCCCTACGACGAAGGCCCCGTGGCCGCAGTGCTGAACGAACAGTTGGCGACCTTCACGGCCACCCACTCAGATATTCAGGTCCGGGTGACGATGAAAAAGGATACCGGGCCGGGCGGGCTCTATGATCTCCTTAGCACGGCCGCTGGGGTCGCGCCGGCAGTGGTGCCCGATCTGATCGTGTTAAACCAGCATGATCTGCGGGCGGCGGCGACGGAGGGATTGCTCCAGCCGATGGATGACTACCTCACGGCTGACGCCGGCTACTTTGATCCGGTGTTGGATGCGGTCCGGGTCTCAGAAGCCTTTTGGGCCTTCCCCTACGTTGCCCGAGCAAACCAGATGGCCTACAGAGAAGATATCACGACGACCGCACCGCTTTCGTGGACCGCTGTCTTGACCCCAGGGCACCGTCTGCTTTTGCCGACGACGCCGACCGACGGGTTGGGCGGTGACACCTTGTTGGCGATCTATATGGGGTCTGGCGGACGGGTTTTAGACACCGGTGGACAGGCGACACTGGAGCGGGCGCATCTAGAGCGCGTCTACGGCTTTTTTTGGGATCTGCAGCAGGCGGGGTTGCTGGACGCTGATCGGGTGCTGGCGTTGTCGACATTGAGCGCCTGCTGGGACAGTTACCAGGAGGGGTATGCTGACCTGATCCCGGTGCCCATCGCGCGGTTTTGGCTGGAACCCCTAGAGGACGCGTTGCCAAGTTGGGCGCCGACAGAGGATGGGGCTCCCATTACGGTTGTGCACACGTGGGGGTTGGCGATCACCACACAAGAACCTGTGCGCCGCGATGCGGCTCTGACGTTGGCGCGTTGGTTGGTCGCGGGGCAGCAGATGGCGGATCTCACCCGTGCGGCGCAGTTGGTGCCCACCCATGTACAGGCTGTTGATCGCTGGAGTCTTTTGCCCGAAGGATCCACCTTTCTGAAGGCTTTGTTGTCCGCGGGAGTGCCGGCGTTGCCCCCGGCTGTCGATGCACCGGTGCGTCGGGCTTTGCAAGCTGGCCTGACCGTCCTGCTGCAGCAGGATGTCGACTCGCCCGCTGCTGCAGCTAGCTACGCACTGACCGTCCTGAGGCGCTAGATGACCTCGAAAGCAGGTTCGTCCTGTTTGGATCGTGATGCATTGATCGCGTCGGGCCTCCGACAGGACCTCGCCGTTATCCGGCAGGCCGCGCTGGAGGCGGTAGATCCCTATGCTGCGGTCCTCGACCATCTGAGCCGCGATGGGAGCCAGGTGGCAATCGGCGGTCAACATTGGGATCTCGATCAGTCGTCGGTGGTGCTTCTGGCGGTGGGTAAAGCGGCCGTTCCCATGGCTGCTGCTGCAGCTCACGTTCTGCGGGACCGTCTGGCTGAGGGCGTGGTCGTCACCAAATATGGCCACGCGGCGCAAGCCGACCTGCCTGCATCGGTAGGGGTGATCGAGGCCGGACATCCGATTCCGGACCAGGCAGGCCTGCAGGCCGCGCGAACCTGCATTGAACGCCTGCATTCCCTGACATCGGGGGATCGGCTGCTGGTGCTCCTGTCCGGTGGGGCGTCAGCGCTGCTGCCTGCACCGGTCCCAGGCCTGAGCCTGGATGATCTGCAAGCCACGACAGATCTGTTGCTCCGTGCCGGTGCGACCATTGTAGAGTTAAATGCGGTGCGCAAGCATCTGTCGGAGCTTAAAGGTGGACAACTGGCACGGCTTGCCCATCCCGCACCGGTGGCTTCCCTGATCCTCTCGGATGTCGTGGGAGACACACTCGATGTGATTGCCTCTGGCCCCACCGCTCCAGACCCCACGACCTTTGGAGAAGCGCTGTCCGTCCTCCGGCGTTACACTGTGTTGGATCGGGTGCCGCAGGGTGTCGTTGTGCATCTGCAGGCGGGCCTCGCCGGTGAGGTGGCCGAGACACCTAAGCCTGAGACGGTGCTCTTTGGGAATGTCACGAATGTCGTTGTTGGCTCTAATTACCTTGCAGCGGAAGCTGCCGTCACGGAGGCCGAACGGTTAGGCTACCACCGTTTGCTGTTGACGACCTTCGTCGAGGGTGAAGCACGAGAAGTTGCCAAAGTTGCGGTGGCACTGGCTAAGGGTGTCAGGGCGCACGGGAATCCGATCCCGGCCCCAGCCTGCCTTGTCTGGGGGGGCGAGACGACGGTCACCGTCCGGGGCCGCGGACGTGGTGGGCGCAACCAAGAACTGGCCCTGGCCGCCGCGTTGGGCTTGGCCGGGATGGAGGGGGTGGCGTTGATGGCGTTGGCCACCGACGGGACCGATGGCCCCACTGATGCGGCGGGTGCCATCGTCGATGGCACCACAGTGAACCGCGTCCGAAAGCAAGGATGGGACCCCCGGGCGACGCTTCGCGACAATAACAGCTATCCATTGCTTGATGCTGCAGGCGACCTGCTGCGACTCGGCCCAACCGGCACGAACGTCAACGACCTGCTGGTCCTGCTGATCGCTTAGCCTTTCATACCCCAATAGACTCAGGTTGGCATTCCGTGCCCTCTCGCACAGAGGTTTCCAGCTAACAGCCGTCGCATCTTGTCACCCTCTGGCGGCCGTTTCCTTGCCTTTTGATACCCGTCAGGTATGATGAACTCAGCTGTTTTATATTTTTATCCTGACGTTCATTTATTTTTAGCATTATATTTTGATCTGCGGTTTTGTGCTTTTCTATGTGTGCCGCAGCTCGAGGAGCTTGGGTATGGCGTCATCGCGGCTTAGTCTGTTCTGTGATCGGGCGCTGGAGGCCGGCTGGTTGATCGGTGTGATGATCACGCCCGTCTTCTTTAACGTCTATTCCAGCCGCGTCTTTGAGCCGGATAAACTGACCACGCTGCGCGCCCTCGCGGTGGTGATGGCGGTGCTGTGGATAACCCGCTTTGTGGATGAGCGCACTCGCGGGGAAGAACCTCTACGCTTCTCTATGCAGACGCCGATGGTCCTCCCGGCGTTGGTGACGATGGCGGCCTATCTGATCAGCACGCTCGTTTCTGTGGTTCCCTTCACCAGCCTGGTCGGCTCCTATCAACGTCTTCAAGGGACATATTCGCTGTTTGGCTATCTGGTGATCTTCCTGGCGGTGATCACCAGCTTGCGTACACGTTTGCAGCTCAGCCGCCTGATCACGGTGCTGATCCTGAGCAGCTTGCCAGTCGCGCTATATGGGATCATTCAGCATAACGGCTTGGACCCGTTGCCTTGGGCTGGTGACGTGACCCGGCGCGTCGCCTCCAATATGGGGAACGCGATCTTTGTGGCTGCTTATCTGATCATGATCGTGCCCCTAACCGCAGCGCGGATCATCCAAGGCTTCGGGGACATCTTAGGACGTGAGGAGGCCCGCATCAGTGATGTGTTGCGGACCTCCGGCTATATCTTCGTCCTCGCCGTGCAGTTGCTCACCATTTGGTATTCTCAGAGTCGCGGTCCATGGTTGGGTATTGTAGCGTCCGCCTTTCTATTCCCCTATCTGGCCCTGATCGTCCTGCAGCGGCAGGCCCTAGGAGAAAGAGAAGCATTCTCAAGCGGTGGTTTGGATGTGATTAGGGGGGTGGGATTTGGCCTCGGGTCGCTGGCATTGGCAGGGCTGCTGGCCGGGTTCGCTGTCTGGGCACTGGGTGGCAGGCTAGGACTCTATGTAGGGTTAGTGCTTGGCTTATTGGGCTTTGGCGGACTGTGGTTGCATTTTGTGGCCGAGCGAAAGGGCTGGCGTTGGCTTTGGATTGGCTGGGGAAGTGTCGGACTGACGCTGTCGTTGGCCCTGGTCGCGGTCAACGTACCAGGTGTGCTGCAGACTCAGGTGCGGCAGATTCAGCCCTTGCGGCGTCTGACCACCATCACGGAGCTGCAGGCCGGTACCGGTAAGGTTCGAGCGCTCATCTGGCAGGGGACGGTCGACCTGATCTCGGTGCATGAGCCGCTTAGCTTTCCGGGAGGGGGGCGCGACCGACTCAATCCGATTCGTCCGTTGGTGGGCTATGGACCTGAGTCAATGTACGTAGTTTACAATTCCTTCTACCCGCCGGAGTTGGGGCACTACGAGGCGCGAACGGCCTCGCCGGATCGGGCCCACAATGAGGTTCTGGACGCCCTGGTTATCACAGGCGTCCTAGGATTGGCTGCCTACCTGTTCACCTTTGGCAGCTTCTTCGGGTGGGGTTTTCACTGGCTTGGCCTGCTGGCGTCTCGGCGCCAGTTGTTTGCGTATCTGGGCTTGCAGGGGCTCTTCATTGGACTCTTCTTCCTCATAGGGTGGCAGCTTGAGGGCGCTTATCTCTTTGCCGTGGCGATCCCGTTGGGAATTCTGGTGGGGATGATGGCCTATCTGACCCTCCAGGGCTTTCGCGGGCTTTTTGTCGCCAGAGCTGCGGCTGTATCCGTCTCGGAGGTCAAAAGCACCCCGGTGCATCCTCATACACTGCTGTTGATGGGGCTTATCGCTGGTGTGATGGCACACTTCGTGGAGATGAACTTTGGAATCGCGATTGCGGCTACCCGAACGGTTTTCTGGACCTTTGCCGGTCTTCTCGTCGCCCTGGGAGGGCTGTGGGTCTCCGGACATTCGGATTTTCTGGAAATGATCTCAGAGGATGATGTTCCTGAGGCTACCCAGAGAAGCGATGGTGCTAAGACCAGACGCCGTCGGCGCCGCCACTATAGCCGATCGAATCGCGGGACGCTGTTCGCGCCTTGGACGGCGTCCGTTGTGGCGCTGGCGCTGACAGCAACCTTTTTGTTAGGGACGCTGGCCTTTAACTTCATCAACAATCCCGATCGATTGAGCCGAGCCGGTCAGATTTTCGTTCGCTCGCTGACTATGCGCTACTTCCCCGAGCCTGCCCGGGCCTACGGCGCTCTGATGATCTTTGTCTTTACCTGGGCCCTGTTTGGGATTATTGGCCTTTGTGAGTTCGATCGAGAGGGTCTGTTCGATCGCCGGCGCAGCACTCGGTGGCCTATGGCCATCGCCATCTATGCCGGGGTCTCGTTCCTGGGCGTGCTCTTTTTTGGTAGCCTTCTCGCCGGACATCAAGCGGCGTTAATACGCATTCCAGTCACGTCACTGGAGCAGATCGTACAGATCGCTGATCGGTTAAGCGGGCTACTGGCGCGGTACTACGGTTTGGTTTTTGTACTTCTAGGGTTGATGGGCTGGGTATTGCTTCAGGAGGGACGCCAGACTAAGGACTCGGGTAGTCTCCTAGCCTACGGAGTACTGGTAGTGCTGCTGTTGGCGAGCATCCCGATCATCCGCGGTGGGAGCTACAATCTTGTGCGGGCCGACATTATCTTCAAACAAGGGAGCGTCTTCGCCAACAGTCACGCGGCCAACGAGAAGCAGGTTGGGATTCAGCACTTTGAACTGGCGATCGACTATGCACCCCACGAGGATTACTATTATCTTTTCTTAGGCAAAACTTATCTTGAGCTGGCACAGAGCGAGGCTTTGGCCGGCGGGGATCGCACGCCGCTCTTCCTCCGGACAGAGGAGATTCTGACGCACGCCCGCGAACTGAATCCACTGAATACTGATCACAGCGCTAATCTCGCACGCTTTTACAAGTCATGGGCAGCGCGGATCAGTATGGACCTACAGGCCGACGGTGTTGACCCTCTGGAATTGGATCGACTTGTCGAGCAGCGGCAAACGCTTCTAGCGCGCGCGCTTGGAAATTACGAGACGGCTCTGATGCTAAGCCCCAACAATCCAATCCTGTGGAACGAGCTGGCACAGCTGTACGCTGCTGACATCGGCGATGAGCAGAAGTTCGAGGAGACGATCGCGCAATCTCTGGCCGTCGACGACGCCTTCGAGCAGACCTGGATGCTCATAGGCGATCTGAGTGCTGCGCAGGGAGACATCGACCGCGCCATAGACGCCTATCAGCGATCACTGGAAATCAGCAACAACTGCACTGTCCGGCGAGTGGTGGGAACGTTGCTGGCGCAAGCATCCCGTTGGGAGGAGACGATTAGCTTCCTGGAATCTTCGATCGAACTCTGTGGCGACTCGCGGGAGCTCTGGGAGTTACATCGGATTCGGGCGATTGCACTTACTAACCAGGGAGAGACAGCGGCGGCGCTACGAGCGGCCCAGATGGCTTGGGAGTTGGCGCCAGTGGACCAACGATCTGCGATTCAAGAGCTCATTGAGCAGCTTGCAGGAGAGCCGGTCTCCCCGGTCGAGTTACCGTAGCTCGTTAAAAGCAGAGGATCCTGCGCCGCGGCCGGTCCGGCGTCAGCCTATGAGGTGAACGATGATCCTAGATCTGACCACTTATCTGCTCGTCTTCTCTGGCGTTCTTGTCCTTGCCGTCATCGGAACACCCCTGGCCCGTCGATTGGGCCTTCGCTTGGATGCCATAGACCATCCCGATCCCAGCCGCAAGGTGCATACTGTGCCGACGCCGCGGATGGGGGGGATCGCCATCCTGGTGAGCACCTTGATTGCGGCTATCTTCCTCCACGGTGCGTTTCGAGAATTGAGCGGGATCCTGGTGGGCGCGACGCTGGTCTCCACCCTGGGATTCTGGGATGATCGCTTTCATCTGAGTGCTGGAGTCAAACTGGCGGGCCAGATCTTGGCGGCCGCGCTTCTGGTGGCCTCTGGCGTGACCATCAGAAGCTTGCGCATCGAGGCTCTCAACGTTTCTGCTACCCTTATCTGGCTAGTCGGAATCACCAACGCGATGAACCTGCTGGACAACATGGATGGGCTGTCCGCCGGGATCGCAGCCATCGCCGCAGCCCATTTCGCGATTATGTGTGCCTTCAGCGGCCAATATCTGGTGGGGGCCCTCTCGGTTGCCGTGATGGCGGCATGCATCGGTTTTCTGATCTACAACTGGAATCCGGCCACGATCTTTATGGGGGATTCTGGCAGTCTCTTTCTCGGTTTTGTGCTGGCTTCGGTGGGTATCAAGCTGCGCTTCCCAGCGAATGTGCCCTTTGTGACTTGGATGATTCCCTTGCTCGTTCTTGGGGTTCCTATTTTCGACACCACCCTGGTGACCGTCTCACGCCTGCGGCGTGGACTTAATCCCCTGACGACTCCGGGCACCGATCACAGCTCTCACCGCCTGACCTATGCCGGCCTATCACGGCGCGAGGCCGTCTTTCTGCTGTACATTGTTGCTTTCGTACTCGGTTTGCTGGCGATCTACGTGACCCAGGCCTCAATCCTGGAGGGCTATCTTGTCGGAGGGGCTGTCGCACTGATTGGGCTGATCGGCCTCTGGCGTTTTGAGCGGCTCCCGTTCTGGCCGGCGCGGTAGGCCGATCGTATCGCGGTCAAACTCAACTATAGTGGCTCGACTGTGTTTTGGTATGCCGCTGGTTGTCTTCTGTGGGTGGCGCATTGAGGGCTTCTCTCTGAGGTTTAGTCTTCGCCCGTATCGATTTGTTGATCCACACCAATTTACTGGTAGAATTTCTTCTAAATTAGCGTTGATAGGAGCCAAGATGATAGCAAAGACGCTGCAAAGGTTGCCACCTCTGGTATTGGTGACCATACTGTTGTTAACAGCCTGCGCTCGAGCGACGGCCACGCCGGAGCCGACGGCGGTCCCGACCGAACCGCCCATCCAGGCCTCGGTTGAGCTGCCCCCTGCGGATCCTTCAGAACCGGTTGTGGTGACGCCGCCGGAGGTGCCGGGGGAGTGCATTGACGCGCCGATTCCGGAGGTGCAGGTCCGGGAGGCGGATGAGACGGACTGGGTTAAGGGCGCTCGCCTCGAAGAAGCCACCATGGTTCTGTACGAATACTCGGATTTTCAATGCCCGGCATGTTCGGCGATGGCCCCAGTTATTGATAGCTTTGTTGACCTCAATCCGGGCGTGGCATTGGTCTATCGGCATTTCCCGTTGGATTATAATCCTTACGCACAGATTATGGCGGAGGCATCGGAGGCGGCGGGGGCACAGGGGAAGTTTTGGGAAATGCACGATCTGATCTTCGCGGGGCTCCTGGACTGGAGTTCTCTGGATTCAGAAGCGATGGTGCGCACGCTGCTGAGTGCATATGCTGAGGAGTTGGGCTTGGATGTCGCACAATTTGATGCCGCGTTGGAGGCTGGCACCTACAGCGCTAAGGTCGAGAGGCATTACGATGAAGCGCGTGAAATGGGATTGCCGGGTACGCCGAGCCTGATCTTCGGCAACGTGCTCTTTCCATCCGATATTGGGCTTTCATTTGAGGGGTTGCTGGCCTTCTACAATATCTTGGACCGTCAGGATGAGATCTTCTTCCCTGCGCCGCCAGAGCTGACGATCAGTGCCGAGGATGACTTCACGGCTGTCCTGAAGACCGCTAAGGGTGATGTTCGCATTGCTCTGCTCCCCGAGTCGGCGCCGGTACACGTCAATAACTTCATCTTCTTGGCCCAAGAGCAATGGTACAATGGTTCGGATTTCTTCTTCGTCCGGGATGACTTTGTAGCCGTGACAGGCGATCCTACTAATTCGACAGTTGGATACCCGGGGTATTATTGTCAGGGGGAGACACAGGGCACCTTTGATCGCGCCGGCTTGGTAGGTATGCTTTCGAACGGGCAGTTCTTCCTGACCTTGGGCGCCGATGCTAGCCAGTTAAGCGGCCAATTTGCGCTGATCGGGCAAGTGATCGAGGGATTGGAGGTGCTCGACACGCTGACACGTCGGGTGGTTGGTGATCCGGCGGCGCCAGCCGCTGATTCGATTCAATCGATCGATATCATCCAACAATAATTCGGCGCTTGAAACAGGACAGGTCCGGAGTCACAGTGTTTTCACGGCTGTGCCCTATCCCGTTGCTGCTCAATCCTTTAACGATAAAATCGCACCACCGCTTAGACTGAGGAAGCTCGCTTTGGACATCAATACACGCTTGCCCTCCTGGTTCTGGATCTCAGCCGCCTTGGGTGGGGTCGGTTTGCTCGGCCTTGGGTTAGTCTTGGTTGTCTTCCCCTTTGTCTTCCCCGCATCACTCGACGCCTTTTCGGTGGTTGTCGTGGGCTATGGTCTGATCGGTGCGTTCTTGGGCATCAGCCTGATTGTTGCTGGATCTCGTGGTTGGCGCCAGATTCCTGGTCGCCGATTCTGCTCGCCGCGGAGCTGGTGGATCTTCCTGCTGCTCAGCGTTCTATTCGGAATCGCCGGTCTATTGTTGCCCCCAGAACTTCAGATCAAACCGCTCTTCGGCCCTTTCCATTCTGCGTTAATCGTATTGCCGGGTCTGTTTCTCTTCTCACTGCTGTCTTTGGCCGCGGGCACGGAGGCTGCGCTGAGCTTCAGGCGGCTGGTGCTGATGCTATCCGGGGGGGCCTCATCGGTCTTTCTTGCCATACCGGCGGAGATCCTGGGGTTGTTGATCAGCGCAGTGGCAAGCGTCGGCGTGGCGTTGCTGCTGCCGAGAGGCGCCGCCGAGGTTGAGACCCTGCTCTCCCTTTTTCAACGCTGGGCTGAACGGCCCCCAACCGACGAGGCGGAATTTCTGGCTGTGCTAACCTCGCCCGTGGTGCTTATGACTCTAGCATTGACGCTGGGGATAGCGGCGCCTCTAATCGAGGAATTTGTCAAGACCTTGGTGATGGGAGTCGTAGGGATTTGGGTAAGACCCGCGGTGCGTGCCAGTTTCGTTTGGGGGGCTGCTTGTGGCTTGGGTTTTGCGTGGTTGGAGGGTGTTTCCAATGGCGCGATGGGGCTGGGCGGGTTGGGGGGCTGGATCGCCACTGTCACTACACGCTTTCTCGCGACGGCAATGCACATGCTGACTGGCGGCCTAGTGGGTATGGGCTGGGGTTGGTACTGGCAGGGGCGTCGCTGGCGGCTGCTCCTGGCCTACGGGGGCGCGGTGATCGTCCACGGGGCCTGGAACCTAAACCTGGTGCTCAGTCTTGGTGGACTGAGTTTGTCCTCGACCGCCCCGTTGGCTAGTGGAGCCGTTCTCGTCGCCGGCGTCCTATTTCAACTTACCTTGATCCTGATCTCTCTTGTGGGCGTCGTGGGCATACCATTCCTGTTACGCCGCCGCGGTACAGCTTAGGCTGAGGGTGTTGGACACAGATCCGCTGGCTTCGTTGCTGGATCAGCTGCGAGCTGACTCCGATTTCATCCGCAATGTGACCGCCTGGCGGACGCTTCCCGAGCAGCCGGCCTGCTTCGTCAGCTGGCACGACCGCCTCGATGAGAGGCTTCCTGTTGCCGCCACCGCGCTGAATCTTCGCGCTCTTTACCGACACCAGGCGGCTGCGGTGGAGGCGGCGCTTTTGGGAAAGCACGTTGTCCTGGCAACCGGGACCGCTTCTGGCAAGACGCTCGGCTATTTTCTGCCCGTGCTGCACACCCTGCTGCGCGACCCAGAGGCTACGGCGCTGTTGCTTTTTCCCACAAAAGCCCTGGCGCACGATCAGGCCGTGGCGCTGGAGCGCTGGATT
>PWVB01000049.1 GCA_003562365.1 Anaerolineae bacterium | reverse complement strand
TTCTTGATCGTTCCAGAAAACTCGTTTCATCGTCGATCTCCCTTTTTCAGTCGGTCGCGATCCCGCGATCTGGTTGGGTCTAGGGATCTCGGCTGCTGTGTAGACGCTGGTTGTATTCCGACGCTGCCCGAGTATACTACCGATGGCTCAAGGTGGCGAGTCTTCTACTGTGGGGAGCCCGTACTGTGGAGGCAGAAGATGCAGAATCGGAATTTCCTGATCGCCGGTGCACTGATTGTGGCGGCGGTTGGCTATCTGATCATCAGTAGTACCGGTAACACCGCCGGATTCTTTCTCACCATCGAGGAGGTGCAGGCGATGGGATCGACGGCCCAGGAACGAGCCCTGACCGTTTCTGGAGCTGTGGTGGGTGATACCATCAACTACGATCCAAGCCAGCCGAAGCTGACCTTTCGAATCGTCCAGATTCCTGGCGATCCTAAAGTGGTGGAGGCTGCCGGCGGGCTGGCGGCTGTGCTGCACGCTGCGGTCGCCGATCCTGATGCCCCGGGCCTGGACGTGGTCTATGAGGGCGTGAGGCCGGATCTGCTAACCCACGAGGCTCAGGCCATCGTTCGAGGCCGGCTCGGGCCGGAGGGCGTTTTTCACGCTGATACACTCCTGCTGAAGTGCCCCTCGCGGTACGCCGCTGATCTGCCAGCACAGATCGAGGACTGAAGATGCTTGGAGATCTCGGCGCCATCTTTGCTGCCTTGGCCCTGCTGGCGACCCTCTACGGCAGTGGGGCCGCCTACGTCAGCATCCGCCGTGACGATCGTCGATGGTGGGAGAGCGCTCGCAACGCTTTGATCGGTGCCGCCGTGCTGCTGGGATTAGCCCTGTTAGTCCTGGTTGCTGCGTTCCTTACCCACGATTTTGCTGTCCGCTATGTCGTGCTGCACGCCTCGCGAGCTATGCCGGCCTACCTCAAGGTCTCTGCTGTCTGGGCTGGACAGGAGGGCTCGCTCTTGGTTTGGACTTTTTTCCAGGCGTCCTTCACGGCGCTGGCCATCAGCCTGCCGTCGCAGCGGGCTCGACCGCTAGTGCCCTGGACCACCGTCGTGTTGGGGGTGATCGGCGCGTTTTTCCTGGGCATTACCCTCTTTCTGTCCAATCCCTTCGTCCAGCTCTCGCACGCGCCTTTGGACGGGCAAGGGATGAATCCGCTGCTACGCCACCCAGGCATGGTCTTTCACCCCCCGGCGATGTTCGTGGGATACGTGGGGCTCTCCATTCCCTTTGCCTTCGCGCTGGCGGCGCTGATCGCTCACCGTGAAGTGCGCTGGACCCAGGCGGTGCGCACTTGGACGCTCATCGCCTGGATTGGGTTGAGTCTCGGGCTCTTTCTAGGGATGCGTTGGGCCTATGATGTTCTGGGTTGGGGCGGTTACTGGGGGTGGGACCCCGTGGAGAATGCCGGCTTGCTCCCGTGGTTCACAACGACCGCGCTGCTCCATAGCGCGGTGATGCGAGACGAGGGACGGGGCTTCGAGATCTGGAATTATGTCCTGGTGGCGCTTTCCTTCGTCCTGGTTCTCTTCGGGACTTTCGCAACCCGCAGCGGCGTCATCCAGTCGGTCCACGCGTTTGCCGAGTCCAATCTGGGGGGCTGGTTCCTGGGCGCGATCGGCGTCTCGCTGGCCGTGAGCTTGGGTTTGATCTTTCGGCACAGGGCCGAGCTAAGCGCTCGCGCGATGAGCGATCGCCTGTTCTCGCGGGACGGCCTCTTTTTTCTGACGCTGGTCGTGCTGTGTACTTTGACCGTCTCCGTCTTTGTGGGTAGCGTGCTGCCCACGATCACTGATCTCCTGACGGCGCAGCGCTTCGATGCTGGCCCCGATTGGTTTGACCGCGTCACCGGTCCACAATTTGGCGCGCTGCTGTTGCTGATGGGCATCTGTCCGTTACTGGGGCGATCGACCTCGGTCTTCCGCCGGGTCAAGCGATGGGGCTGGCTGGTAGGGTTGGGCGCCGGCTCTGCTGTTGTGGCGGCGCTGTTAGCCGGCCTCACGAAGCCTGCGGTGCTGGTAGCGTTCGCGCTAACTGGGATTGCAGGCACGACGGCGTTGGTGGAGATCGGAGACGGCGTTGCCCGGCGGATGCGCCGGACCCAGTCCCCTGTGCTCAATGTACTTTGGGAGCTGCTGCGACTTCAGAGGCGCAGGTATGGCGGTTATCTAGTTCATCTGGGTGTGGTTCTGATGGCCGTCGGCGTGATCGGAACCCGCTTTTATCCTTTTGAGCGTAATGTTGTTCTGACGCCCGGAGAGCCCCACGAGGTGGCGGGCTATACGCTGGTGACTGACCCCTTGTCACAGGAGATCGTGCGTGATGCCCTTACCACCTCGGCGACTGTTACCGTCTATCGAGATGGCGATTACCTGTCCACGCTGGTGCCTCGGGTGAACCGTTATGAGGGCTATCAACAGCTCTACACGGTGCCAGCGCTTCGACCGGCGCTAAGCGAGGACCTGTATCTTCTGCTTGCGGGGTGGAGCGGCGATGGCACGGAGGTGACCTTCAAAGTGGTGGTTAATGTGCTAGTGAACTTCCTCTGGTTGGGGGGGTTGGTCTTCTTCGCCGGAGGCGCTGTCGCGCTATGGCCTCGGGAGATGCAAGCGCCCTGGAACGCCATCGCGGCGGTCACCGTGGGGCTCTTGTTGGTGGCTTCTGGATGGTCGATGTGGGGCGCCTCCCACGGGATGGTGCGGCGCTCGACGGGTCGACCGATGGTAGGGCACACCGCCCCGGATTTCCGCCTGACCACGTTGGATGGGAAGACGGCCGCACTGACCGACCTCCAAGGTCGGATCGTGGTGCTTAACTTCTGGGCGCCCTGGTGTCCCTCCTGTAAGGATGACCTGCCGGTGCTGCAGCAGCTTTGGGAGGATTATCGCGATCGCGGCGTGGTCTTCGTGGGCGCTGCCTATGACACTGAGGTCGGGGCGGCGCGAGAGAGCATCGCCACCCACGGACTGACCTTCCCTGTGGGACTGGATACTGGAAACCAGTTGGCCGATGCCTACGGCATCACGGGGGTGCCGGAGACCTTTGTCATTGACGCCGCGGGACATATCGCGGTTGTGCACATTGGCCCACTTCCAGAGGGACAGCTGAAGATGCAGCTTGAACGCCTCTTGGAGGCAGAGTAGGATGGATATCGGAGCTGGCCTGATTGGGGCGGCGGCTGCATTGCTTTTGGTCGCCTACGTTGCCCGACCGCTGGGTCGCCGGTCGGCGGATCCTGATGCACAGATCGAGGCCTGGGTGGCCAGTGTGCGTCAGTTGGACGAATCGGTGGCGCCGCCAGAGCCGAAGGCTCCCACGGAGACTGTGATAGTGTCGTCCCAGGAACCTGAGGGAACTTCGCCAAGCTTCTGCCACCGGTGCGGTCGATCGGTGAAGCCGCATCATCGCTTCTGCCCTCACTGCGGACAGGATCTAGCGGAGACGTGAGCCAATGAGCGCCGATCGAGTTCCTCTCAAGGCCGCGGGCTGGGCCACCGTGGCCCTGTTGCTGACAGCTGGGCTCGGCTGGCTGCTCTTTGGGCCTTTGACACGTCAGCCAGCGGCAAGCCAGGCACCGCCGTCCGGGATTGTCATCGACCAGTTGCACATCTTCTTGACGCCGCTGGGTGAGCGGGTGCAGGTGTCCGAGTACTATCTTCTGGGTAATGAGACTGAGGCGCCCTACACAGGAAACGCGACGGATGATGACCTGCCGGTCACTGTTATCTTTCCACTCCCTGAGGGCGCCATCGACGTGCGGTTCGACGAGGGGGCGGGTGATAAGGGACGATATCGGCCGTTGAACGGGGGCATCGCTGACAGCAAACCGATTCCGCCCGGCGTCGCGACGCTGGAGGCGCGTCTGATCTATGAGATACCGATGGCATCCGAGATGTCGGTGGTGCGCCCGCTACCGCTGCCAGTCGCCTCGGCCGTGCTCTTGGTCGCTGGTGAGCGCTGGCAGCTGCAGGGCCCCGAGCTGGCTTCGCTGGGCCTGATGGAGGCCGGTGACCAGACGGTGCGCGCTTATCTCTTCGAGCCGGCGGAGGCCCGCCCGGCTATCACCTTCACTCTCATTGATGCTCCCCCCTCTTCGCCACGTGTAGCGCAGCACACCTTGGGAGCGCCTGGGATCCAGATCGGCCTGGGTATCCTAGCTTTGCTGGCGGCAGGTGTTGGCGCGTGGACGATCTGGCGACCGCGTCCACTGGCTGCACCACCCTCGGCGGTACGGGCCTCGCTGGTAGCTTTGGGCGATCTCGACGATCAGTATGCTACTGGCGAACTCTCGGCGCCGGCCTACCAAGGAGCGCGAGCCGTGCTTAAGCGTCGCATCCGTGAGCAGCTTGAGGCCCCTGAAGCGGCGATGGATGCGGGTCGGCGCGAGTCCGAGCCCGATCGCTGAGGCAGCGGTCGTGATTGAAGTCCGCGCGCTGACTAAGGTCTATGGACCGCGGACGGCGCTAGCTGGGGTAGCGTTCACTGTCCGGGCCGGTGAGCGAGTGATGTTGGTCGGACCGAACGGAGCCGGCAAGACCACGCTACTGCGCATCCTCGCCACGCTCAGCCGTCCCAGCGGTGGCTCGGTGATGATTGACGGACACGATCCCTTTCGCGAGGGTGCCAAGGTGCGGCCCTTGATCGGGTTCCTCTCCCACGCCTCGCTGCTCTATGAAGATCTGACCGCTCGGCAGAACTTGTCCTTCTATGCACGTATGTACGCGATCTCTGACGGCACCAAGCGGATCGACGCACTGTTGTCAACCGTGGGTCTCGATCGTCGCGCAGACGAGTTGGTGCGCACCTTCTCCCGAGGTATGCAACAGCGACTCGCTGTGGCACGGGCTGTCCTTCACCATCCCCGGCTGCTGCTACTGGACGAGCCCTACACAGGGCTCGATCCGGCGGCGGCGGGGCGTCTCACGGTGCTCCTGGACGACCTGGTGGATCAGGGTTGCACGCTGCTGCTCTCGACGCATCATCCGGCGGATGAGGGACGGATTGCGGAGCGAGTGGTGATTCTGCGCAGCGGTCGAGTGATCGAGGATAGTCCGCTGACCGAAGACCTGTCGGCTTTTGCGCGCCGCTATAAGCGTCTCCTGGGGGCATAGACTGTGGGCGCGCTGCGGCAGATTGGGGCGATCGTGGCTAAGGACCTCGCGGCCGAGCTCCACACGCGGGAGATCCTGAGTGCTATGTTTGTCTTTGCTGTACTGGCCCTGGTGATCTTCAGTTTCGCCCTGGACCTAGAGGGAGCGGCAGGGCGGGCTGCGGCGCCTGGCGTGCTGTGGACGACCATTGCTTTCTCCGGTACGCTGGGGCTCAGCCGATCCCTAGCGCGCGAACAACAGACAGCCGGGATCTCCGGCCTGCTCCTCGCTGCAGAGGATCGCGCGGTCATCTTCGCTGGCAAAGCGTTGGGTAGTTTCCTGCTGATGCTGATCGTCGAGGCTGTGCTTCTGCCGTTGGGGACGGTGCTTCTCGGTGTCAACCTGCTGCGCCTGGAGTTGGGGCTGATTGTGCTCTTGGGGACGCTGGGGTATGCTACCGTGGGTACGCTAATCGCGGCGATCGCTGTTAACACCCGAGCCCGGGAGGTTATGCTTCCGATCTTGCTCTTACCGCTGCTGATCCCGCTGTTGATCGGGGCGGTGCAGGCAACAGCCGGTCTCCTTGAGGGCCTGCGGCTGGCCGAGGTTGGGGTTTGGGTGCGCCTGTTGGTGGTCTATGATCTGCTGATGGCGGCTGTAGCGCTGCTGACCTTTGAGTCTGTGGTGGAGGTCTAGTGCTTCGCGGTGTGATTGGCCCGATCGTTAGCGTGATATCTGCGCCGCAGCATGCTTGGCCAGTCGAGCGTTGAATGTAGTCTTGGCGGGATGGTACCGCGGCCCAGCCGCACTAGGGCGCCTGGAGGTACAGTGAAGCGACAGTGGTGGGATTGGGGGCTGGCGATTGCCAGCGTTGGCATCTTCCTCACGGCGTTAGGTATGGTTTTTCTCTACGCGCCGCGTGAAGCGACGATGGGCGAGATCCAGCGTATTTTCTACTTCCACGTGGCATCGGCATGGATTGGCTTCTTCGCCTTCTTCGTGACCTTCCTGACCGGCGTGATCTATCTGATTACCTCGCAGCGGCGCTGGGATGTGTTGAGCCTCTCCTCGGCAGAGGTCGGGCTGGCCTTCATCACTATGACCGTGATCACCGGTTCGTTATGGGCGCGACCGGTCTGGGGTACCTACTGGACGTGGGAACCCCGGCTCACCATCTCGGCGGTGCAGTGGCTGCTCTACGTCGCTTATGTCATGTTGCGAACCTCGACGCTGAGCCAGGAGCGGGTGGCGCGCTTTGCGGCGGTCTACGGTATCGTCGCCTTCGTGACGGTTCCACTCTCCTGGTTTGCCATTCGTTGGTGGCGGACCATTCACCCTGAGATTCTGTCGGGAGGTGAGATGGCCATCACGCCCCGGATGCTCCACACGCTGCTAGTCTCGTTGGCGGCTTTCACAGCGCTCTACGTGACGCTATTGCGTCAGCGTGCGCTGCTGGAACGGGATCGCGACCGGTTAGCAGCGTTGCAGGCCCGGTGGGTTGCAGAGGGAGACATCGGAGATGTCTGAGCACCTGATCGTTGCCTATGTGATCTTCTGCACTGTGCCGTTAGCGCTCTCCCTATCGATCGCCTGGCGGCGGCGCCGAGTCCGCCGTGTGTTGCGTCGCCATACGACCGTGGATAAGCCGTCCCGAATCTGAAGGAGCCAACCAGTGAATATTACCGAACTCCGCGTTGTCAGCATTGACCTGCCCCGTCGAGAGGTCCGCACGCCACAGCGCCACCCTAGTTGGGCCCTCGAAGCTGAGGTCGCCAACCCGATGTCCCGCTACGCCAAGGTCAAGCGCCATCGCAGCTTGTGGTTGCCAAAGTGGGAGAGCGCATGGGTTAAGGTGACGACCGAGGATGGCACATGGGGTCTAGGTACGCTTAACTTCGCGCCGGTCTTGGCTCCGGTTGTCGAGCACCTGGCTTCCCAGTTGGTGGGCGAGCCCTGCCTAGCCATCGACAAGCTTGCCGATATGATGGTGCGGTTGACCAAGCCCTATGGCTCGACTGGATTGGCCTCCTATGCCGTCAGTGCCGTTGATCTGGCACTTTGGGATCTGAAGGGCAAGCTGCTGGAGCAGCCCGCCTACAGCTTGTTAGGGGGGCCGCAGAAGGATCGCATATTCTGCTACGCTACCGGCAACGATGTGGACTGGTACAAAGAGTTGGGGTTTAGGGCCTTCAAACTGGCCTGTCCCTACGGCCCCGCCGACGGCCTGGACGGCATCCAGCGTAACGAGGCCTTCGTGGCCGAGGCCCGGGAGACCATTGGGGATGAGGCGGAGCTGATGCTCGATTGCTGGATGGCCTTTGACGTTGACTATACTGTACGGTTGGCGGAGGCCCTGCGTCCTTATCGACTCCGGTGGATGGAGGAGTGCCTGATTCCCGAGGATCTCGACGGACACATTGCGCTACGGGCGCGGCTACCATGGCAGACACTGGCGACGGGGGAGCACTGGTATACGTCGGTGCCTTTTCAATGGGCCCTGCACCACGGAGTGGTCGACATTCTGCAGCCAGATATCAACTGGTGCGGTGGCTTGACCACCTGTCGCCGAATTGCTGCCGCGGCCGGCGCCGCCGGCATCAGCGTTATACTTCATGGTGGCGGGGTTACCCCCTTTGGGCAGCACTTCACCTACGCGACGCCCGCGGCGCCCTGGTGCGAGGTTTTTGTTGGTTCGCCGCCGGGCGTCCCGTTGGAGGAGGCCGCCAGATTGCCCGGTCAGACTGTGCCACGCGATGGCTGGCTGGTTCCCAGCGATGCACCAGGGTTCGGTCTGGAGATTCTGGAGGACTGGATTCATCCTTACTTGTAGGCTTCCTACCCGCTCAGAGGAGTCAGATGGCTAACATAATGAGATCGAAGGAGCGCGTTCTTAGTGCTTTCGCGCATGTGGAGCCTGATCGTGTTCCGATCAACTACTTCGCCAATCCCGGCATCGATCATAGGCTGAAGGAGCACTTTGGGCTGAAGTCTGGCGATGACGAGGGGCTGCGACGGATGCTGGGTGTCGATTTCCGCAGCGTTGCGGCACCCTACATCGGGCCGCGGTTGCATGCAGACGTGCCTGGGCGCCGCGTGGATCCCTGTTGGGGCGTCCGTACGCGCTGGGTCGAGCACGAGTCTGGGGGCTACTGGGACTACACCGATTTTCCGTTGCAGCACGCGACGTTGGCGGAGGTCGAAGCCTGGCCGATGCCTTCCCCTGAAGACTATGATTACGATCGCGTCACCGACCTGTGCCGCCAGTATGAGCCTTACTGCGTTGTCGCGGGTGGCGCTGGCTTGCCCGACGTGATCAACGCTACGGGCATGGTGCGCACGATGGAGCAGGTCATGATCGACCTGATAACCGACGATCCGGCCTTCCTGCGGTACGTCGAACGCAAGAGCGCGATCCTGCTGGAGGTCACCCGTCGTACGCTGGAGGCGGGTCAGGGTGGCATCAACGTGCTTTGGCTGGGCGAGGACCTCGGCACGCAGCGTGGCCCATTGATCAGTCCGCAACTCTACCGCAAGCATATCAAGCCCTGGCATCGACGGTTCGCCGCGCTTGGCGATAGCTTTGGTATTCTGGTGGCTATTCACTCTTGTGGCTCCAGCAGCTGGGCCTTCGAGGATTTCATTGACATCGGGATCGATGTTGTAGACACGCTCCAGCCGGAGGCGACGGCCATGGCGCCTGCGGATCTAAAAGCGCAGTTCGGCGGGCGTTTAGCGTTCCACGGCTGCATTTCGACTGCTGGGCCGCTAGCCTACGGTACCGTCGAGGAAGTTGTGGAGAACGTGCATGATACGCTGGCGGTGATGATGCCTGGGGGCGGCTATGCGCTCTCTCCGACGCATCAGATACAGGACAACTCGCCCACGGACAACGTCGTGGCAATGTATGAGGCCGCACAAGCCTACGGGCGCTATTGAGGTGTCGGTGACTCGAGACACCAACAGAGCTGCCATATGGGAGGATGGCGTCGCCACCTTTTACGTTTACAGCGGCACTGGAAACTCCTACCGGGTAGCGCAGTGGATGGCTGAGGACGCTCGTGCGGCTGGGCTGAAGGCGACATTGCACTTGGAGGTGCCGCACCCCGAGAACATCCCAGGTGATCTGGTCGGCATCGTGGTGCCGACCCACGGGTTCACTCTGGCCTCTGGGGCGCTTGGCTGGATACGTCGTCTGCCTCCTGGCAATGGCAGGGCTGCCGTTGCTGTCGTCACCCGCGGCTCGGTGCGTGTTGCTGGCATTTATGTCCCCGGATTCGAAGGGTCTGCCACATTGCTGCTCAGCCTCATCCTCGCTCGCAGGGGCTACCACCTGGTTGGTGTCGAAGCGTTTGATATGCCCTCTAACTGGACCGCACTTCATTCTGGTCAACACCCCGACGTCGTGGCTGCCATTGAAGCGCGGACGCGTGCGCGGGTAGGGGCGTTGATGCGGGCGATTGTACACAACGAGCGCCGCCCGCTGTCTTGGTGCACAGCCGTCGTAGGCTTGATGCTGTTGCCTTTATCGTTGGCCTATCTGCTTGCGGGTCAACAGTTCCTAAGCATGTTATTCTTCGCTGGGTGCCGCTGTACGGGCTGCGGTGTCTGTGCGACCTATTGTCCCCACGAAGCAATCGAGATGCGCGCGTTCACCGGCGGTCGTCGACCCTGTTGGACGCGGCGCTGCAGGGCCTGTATGCGCTGTATGGCATACTGTCCCGAAGAGGCAGTCGAGGTCAGTCATCTTCTGGCTGGCTGTGTGTTGCTGATGGCTTTGGCGCTTCCGACAGAACGGCTTCTGCGACACATCGGAGGCCGGATTCCTTGGCTGGGTCTTCTCGGTCGACTGCCGCGCTGGTTGTTGGATCCGACGTTGGGTGTGGCGATCCTCCATCTGCTCCATCCGGGCTTTCAGCGATGGTTGCAGCGGCCAGCAATCAACCGATTCTTCACCTGTGCAACCTTCACGCATCGCTATCGACGGTACCATGAGCCCGCTACATCGGTGCGGGATCTGGTGGAGCGGTAGTGTGTCGACGTGTTCGGGTGGATCAGCGCAGAGTCTACAGTGTCGCCTGGTAATCGCTGGGCGAAAGCCCGGTATGTCTCTTGAAGACCGTCGCGAAGTAGGCGGCGTCGTTAAATCCGCTTTCCATCGCTACCCGGGTGATCGAGTGGTCGTTCCCATGCAGCAGCATACGTGCCTTGGCGATCCGGACCTTCTGCAAGTAGCGGATAGGAGAGACGCCCGTCGTGTTCTTGAAGTGCCGGATGAGGCTACGCTTCGAGATACCGGAGACTGCAACCAAGTCGTCCAGGTAGAGGGTCTCGGCGAAGTGGCGGTTCATGTAGCCAATGGCCCGGGCCACCGGCATCACTTGGGTGGCGGGGCCGCTGTCTGCCGAGAAGCTTCGACAGTAGAAGAGCAGCAGCTCGATGAAGAGAGTCTCAATCATAATCCGTCGACCCTCATGGTCGGCCTCCCATTCCTGCTCCAGACGCCCGACCAGCGCCGTTGCCTCCACGATCTGCTCGGGGGTCAGCGTCAGGCGTCCGGCGAAGCCGCGCACTGCGCGGTAGTAAGGCTCCAGGTAGATGAGGCCGTGGAAGCCTGGAATCACATGCAGCTCGTCGTGAAACCGGGCGAGCATCTCCTCCTTGAAGAGAATGTTGTAGATGCTCAACCCCTCGGTCTCCGCGTAGCCGTGGGCGGTGTAGGGGGGGATGACGAAGACGTCGCCAACAGTGATCGGGTAACGCTCTTCCTTGAAGACGTGGGTCCCGCTGCCGCCCACCACCATGACCATTTCGATGAAAGTGTGCATATGGTGATGCAGATCTGTCTGCTGCGTCAGGCGGAGCGCTAAGGGCAGGTTGGCCTCGGGAAAGCACGAATCGCTGAGCACTTGCTGGGTTTCCATATCGAGACCATGATATAGACCAAATCGCGAGTTTGGCAATTCTCTTATAGGATTCGACACTTTTTTTAATGCAATTGTCCTAATCTTATGCTAGACTGAGACTTGTGATGATGATGCTTACTGGATTCGGCCGTTTGCCGAACGTCGTTGGCCTCCCGCGTCTCATGCTATCTCTGAGACCCGTTCTGGTGGATAGGCATACCCCTTAAGGAGCGAAACTATGTCTGCGGATAAGCCCAAGCTTCCCAACATCGTGCTGATCGGAATCGATTCGCTGCTAGCTGACCATATGAGCTGCTATGGATATGATCTTTTGACGACGCCGCATCTGGATCGGTTCGCCGCGGAGGGGACACTCTTCGAGCGGTATTACAGTCCCCACGTCCCCACCACCAGCGGTTACGCCAATATGCTCACCGGTATGGATGTCTTCAGCACGCAGGTGGTGGCGCTGCGCCATCAGGGTCCTATGCGCGAGGAGGTCAGGACGCTGCCTGAGATCCTTCGGAGCTACGGCTACACCAGCACCTCGGTGGGCTTCAAGGGAAACCCGGCTTCCCGAGGGTTTGACACCTACCTGGAGTACAGCAGTTGGGGGCCTGAAGGAGATGGTCGTGCCCACAAGGCGGAGAATCTCAATGCCGTCACAATCCCCGAGCTGGAGCGCTTGATTCAAGAGGGCGATCCCTTTCTGCTCTTTCTCCGCCACATGGATCCCCACTCGCCCTACCTACCGCCCGGTCCTTTCGACGCAATCTTCTACCACGGTGACCCGTGCGACCCTGAGAACAGATCTATGGAGCCGGTGATGGCTTTCAAACCCTTCCGCGACTACTTCGCCGAGTGGATGCCGGAGGGGATCACCGACAAGGACTACGTGATCGCTCAGTATGATGGCGCGATTGCCTATATGGATGCGGCGATTCAGTCGATCGTCACCGCCCTGGAGAGCCGTGGCATCCTCGATGAAACACTGGTGATTGTGACCTCCGACCACGGCGAGACGCTTTACGACCACGACTGCTATTTCGATCACCACGGTATCTACGACGTCACGCTTCATGTGCCGCTGATTCTGCGCTATCCCGGCAAGGTGCCTGCCGGCAGGCGGGTGGGCGGCTATTGCCAGCAGTACGATCTGGTCCCCACGATTATGGAGCTCCTGGATCTGGATCCGGGGATCGCTTTCAATGGTGAAAGCCTGTTGCCTTTGGTGGCGGGCGACGTCAGCTCCCATCGTTCCGAATTCTATCTCACCGAATGCACCTGGATGCGCAAGCACGGCTGGCGGACACCACACTGGAAGCTGATCGTCGCGCTGGAGCCTGACTTTCACTTCAAGCCGCCGGTGGAGCTCTACAATCTGGTGGAGGATCCCGCTGAGAACCATAATCTGGCGGAGGCCGAGCCGAGCGTCGTCGACCTGCTGCGCGGTCGGATGGAACGCTGGATTGCCCAGCGCGAGGACGAGACCGGCTT
>PWVB01000532.1 GCA_003562365.1 Anaerolineae bacterium | reverse complement strand
GAGAGCTCCCCGCTCTGGGACCTACCCAACGTGATTCTCACCAGCCACTACGCAGGCCACAATCCTCACTACGATGACCGGGCGCTGACCATCTTCCGCGACAACCTGCGGCGCTATCTGGACGGCGCGCCGCTGCGCAACGTCGTGGATCCCGAGGCGGGCTATTGAGTCCCCAGGGACCCCGCAGCGATAGCAAACTACCTCCCCCAGGTCATCAGCGGCGCCAGCGCCGCCAGGATCTCGTCTAAGTAGCGCGAGGCGACTTTATCCAGCGGCATCGCGCCGTTGCGCTTGAGAGCGCAGTCGATGACGCCGCGGCGGTAGAGCACTTCCTTGTAACAGCCGGATAGCTGCTGCTCAAAGAAGAAGAGCGGCGCCAATTCCTTGTAGATGTGCCGCGCTCGGTCTGCGTCACCGGCCTCCAGGGCGTCCCAAAAGGCCACCACAACGTCGGTGACGTGGCAGCCGGGCATGTTGCCGGCAGATCCGCGGCGGTGCTCCTCAATCAGGTAGCGTCCGCCGGCGCCGCCAAAGACGCCACGGCACTCCCCGGCATCGCCGGCGGTGACGAGCTGCGTCAGCTTCAGCGTACTGGGCGTGGTCTCCTCCTTTACATACTGAACCCATTCGACCTCGCGGCAGAGGCGCAGAAGGAGATCGGCACGCATATCGGTGCCGATGGGCGGGCCGTAGTTCTGGATGAAGATCGGGCACCGGGCAGCATCGGAGATGGCCCGGTAGTAGGCCAGCAGCTCCTGCTCGCCGAGGGGCGCGCGCTTGACGTAGGGCGGCATCGCGATCACGCCGTCGGCACCCACCTCGCGGGCATGGGCCGCGAAGCTGGCAGCGACCTCTCGGGCGACACCGGCGACGCCGACAATGGCCGGCACACGTCCGGCATTCTGCTCCACCAGCACGGTCACCAGCTCAAAGCGCTCGGCGTCGCTGAGGGACGTGAACTCGCTGGCGTTGACGGGATAGACCAGACCGTGAGCGCCGCAGTCGACGCAGAAGTCGACGATGCGCCGGAATCCTGGAACATCAATCGCGCCGTCCGGGCGAAAGGGTGTCGACGGGATGGTGAAGATGCCGCGAAACGGGTTTGAGTGGGCCATATCAACCCTCCTTAAGGGTAGCTGAGCGCTGAACTGAGGATCATCGTACACCCGATGAGAAGGGACACAAGGTTACCGACCCAACGGTTGTAGGCCCTGTGCACCGGGTTGACAAGCCCTCTGGCTGGTGTTTAATGGTGCTAAGGTCCGCTGCAGCGCAGGTTCTTCTGTGCGGGATATGGTAACGTTATCATATGCCCTGCGGCGGCGGCAACGCGATTCAGACTACGACGGAGGTGACACAATGCAGGTGAACGACCCACAGAACCGCTTAATCGGCGATATGCCGACGATCGGGATCCGGCCCACCATCGATGGGCGCCGCCACGGCGTGCGCGAGTCGCTGGAGGCGCAGACAATGGGAATGGCCGAGAACGTGGCACGCTTCCTCAGTGAACAGCTGCAGCATCCCAACGGGCTGCCGGTGGAATGTGTGATCGCCGACCAGTGCATCGGCGGCGCGGCAGAGGCGGCGATGGCGGAGGAGAAATTCCGCAAGGCCAATGTTGGCGTCTCGCTGACGGTGACACCCTGCTGGTGCTACGGCTCGGAGACGATGGATATGGACCCGCTGACGCCCAAGGCCATCTGGGGCTTCAACGGGACGGAGCGGCCCGGCGCCGTCTACCTCGCGGCGGTGAGCGCAGCCCACACACAAAAGGGGCTGCCGGCCTTTACCATCTACGGCCGCGACGTACAGGACGCCGGCGACGACACGATCCCGGCGGACGTGCAGGAGAAGCTGCTGCGCTTCGCGCGGGCAGGGCTGGCGGTGGCACGGATGCGCGGCAAGTCGTACCTCTCGATGGGCGGCGTCTCAATGGGCATCGCCGGTTCGATCATCAAGCCGGAGCTCTTTGAGAAATACCTGGGGATGCGCGCCGAGTTCGTCGACATGACCGAGTTCGTGCGGCGCTTTGAAGAGGAGATCTACGACCCGGAGGAGTTCGAGCGCGCGCTGGCATGGGTAAAGACCCACTGCACTGAGGGCGCCGACCGCAACCCGCCGGAGAAGCAGCGCACGCCGGAGCAGAAGGCCCGCGACTGGGAGCTTTCGGTGAAGATGGCGCTGATCGCCCGCGACCTGATGGTGGGCAACCCGCGGCTGGCAGAGCTGGACTTCGGTGAGGAGGCGCTGGGCCACAACGCCATCGACGCCGGTTTCCAGGGCCAGCGGCAGTGGACCGACCACTTCCCCAACGGCGACTTTATGGAGGCGATGCTCAACTCCTCCTTTGATTGGAACGGCATCCGCCAGCCCTACATCGTGGCCACCGAGAACGACGCGCTGAACGGCATCTCGATGCTCTTCGGCCACCTGCTTACCGGGCGGGCGCAGCTCTTCTCCGACGTACGCACCTACTGGAGCCCGGAGGCGGTGCAACGGGTGACAGGCCACAAGCTCAGCGGCGACGCGGCGGGCGGTTTCCTGCACCTGATCAACTCCGGCCCAACGGCGCTGGATGCTACGGGACAGCAGGAGATCGACGGCCAGCCGGGCATCAAGCGCTGGTGGGAGGTAACACCGGCCGAGGGCCAGGCCTGCCTGGCGGCGACAACGTGGCACGCCGGAACAGTGGAGTACTTCCGCGGTGGCGGCTACTCGACCCACTTCGTGACCCGCGGCGGCATGCCGGTGACGATGTCGCGGCTGAACCTGGTGGACGGGCTTGGCCCGGCGCTGCAAATTGCTGAGGGCACGGTGGTGGAGCTGCCGGACGAGGTCCACCGCCAGCTGGACCTGCGCACCGACCCCACATGGCCGACGACCTGGTTCGTGCCGCGGACGACGGGCAGCGGCCCCTTCCGCGACGTCTACTCAGTGATGAACAACTGGGGCGCCAACCACGGGGCGATCAGCTACGGTCACATTGGCGCTGACCTGATCTCGCTGGCGGCGATGCTGCGCATCCCGGTCTATATGCACAACGTGGATGAGGCATCGGTGTTCCGCCCCAGCGCCTGGACCACCTTCGGCGCGCAGGATCCGATGGGCGCGGACTTCCGAGCGTGTGAGGCCTTCGGGCCGGTGTACGGTTGAGGCCTGCCGCCGGTTAGCAGCGGGCTGGGGCCCACGGACAAGGTGCGGCGCGTTTACGAAACGCGCCGCACCTGTACGTCAGTGGAACGACACGTTTACCGGGCTCAACGGCGCCGCCGGATGGCGGCCCGCATAGGGCGGCCACGATCACCGAGACCACCAACGG
>PWVB01000099.1 GCA_003562365.1 Anaerolineae bacterium | reverse complement strand
GTTTCAAAGTCGTACTGGGCGCCGTAGGCCCGACACCAGCGCCGTACGCTGCTCTCGCTGGGCTGGACCCAGAAGTCGCGCGCCAGCCGCTCAGGCACCCGGCGCAAAGCCAGTCCATCCTCGACCACAGACTGCACGGCCTTGTCTATCACGCGATGGGTGTAGCAGGCACCGGGCTGTAGAAACGGCGGCTGGGCCCGGAAGTAGTGATGGCAAGCTCGGCAGTGGTGCACGCTAACCACAATGTGCAACAACACCGGATGGTCCAGGTGAATATCGATCGCCGTGCGTGTCGCCGTGGAGAAGAACAGCGCCGGTTGCTGACACTGATCGCAGGGCGTAGTGTCCAAAACATACTCAAGTTCTTGGGCCTGACAGACGGTTTGATTCACGCCGAGCACAATGTCGTGCTCCATAAGCCGCCTCCTATGGTACGCGAGGAAAGCTCATTCATGGTGCATCACAAAGCGTGTCTGTCAAAGCAAAAAGCAAACATCAATAACGCACTCTCGCACACCATGGCCCATTATCGCCCGCACATTGACACCTGAATATCCGTTTTGATAACGCCTTGTGCTCAGCATCACGGACGCAACGGGCTGACAGGTCGTTAGAAGGTGCCTTTCAAAATGTCTGTCTGCCACTCACGGCGACGGACACCTGATCCCGGTCTACGCCTCTACCGCCGCAAGGAACGGTAGAGTGCCCGGTGGCCTGATGAGCTTTAGCAAATTGACTGGGTAATAGAACCACCGACTTGGCAGCTGCGAGAGCAGGGCCATACGGATCGTCGCTAGATTGAAGGCCAACGTAGCGCACCAACTCAGACGAGGTTTGAGCAAAGCAGTGGAGATACGTGTCGACGTCTCGCCAGCGATCTGCGTGACGGTGGAAATGTAACACAGCCTGCTTCAGCCAGCGCTACAGCGCTTCAGCCGGATGGGTCCAGGGTGCATACGTAGGCCGTTGCACCCACGCGATAGGCAAATCCGAGTGCCGTGCTCAAGGACTCGGCCTCCGTAGGCTAACTTGGAGGGCCCGTGAACGAGCCGCTTCAAGGGCTGAGGGCACAAAGCGGCCAGCACCTCGGGATGAAAGTGGATCACCCAACCATCCAGCGCGACACAGATCGTGTCCCGGTCTGCGTAGACTTGGGCGACTTGTCGATAGACGTCTACTAAGGCTTTGACCCCGATATGGCTGCGCTGGAGAGAGACGACCCGTCCGGTCAAGGCCGCGACCGGTGCCACGATACGCCGCTGCGTATTACTGCGATAACTGCGCTGGGCTAACCGTTGCGGCAAGGCGCCCGCCCAGCGTGCTCCAGGCAGTCGCTCACGTCGGCTACCTTGGCATGGCCGTTCGGATCCGGACCGTGGATGTATTCCCGCTCCTGTTTGTGATGAATGCCGATCCGCACCAATAGCTGCCCAATCCCCGCCAGCGTACGCGTCTTGAGCCAGTCACGCCCTTGTCGCAAGCCAGCTAAGGACTACGATCCACGACGCTTTGCTGGGGAGTACGCCGAATGAGATGCAGCAGCTCTGCGCGAGCCGCGGCTTCCTCGGCGTGCTCAGCTGCATAGACCAACCTACGACCGCGTCGGGTCGGATAAACAGCCTGTTAAAGCCTTCAGCTTGATAGCACTTGGCTCACCTACACGTATAAACGGTGTCCGGCTTTCGAGGCTTCAGCTGGCTATAGAGGGCTACCTGGCGCACTGATCACCCAGCGTAGATCTTCGAGAGCGCGCTCGCACGCTCTCGAAGATCGGGCTTTTCGTGACGGTCCCGTACTCGTCTCAACTCAGCGCACTCCTTCGACGCAAGATTAAGTTGCTACTACTTTGGTCCATCAACCACCACCTAAAACCAATGATACCAAAGCGCCTATGACCCAGTTAAATCATTAGAGTGTGTTTCAGATAAGTTGAAAGTCAGGTATCCTACAGAACAGTGAGGTCACCACAACCCCTGAACTGGAGGATAGCCATGACTTTCAACTCAGATCAGATTATACAGGAAGTTTACGCAGAGTTCGAGCAGATGATAGATTTTGTCACCAATGAAGCCGCCTATACAGCCACCGCTGATCAGACTGAGCGTGGACTTTTCACGCGCCTCTTGCGGATGGGCTATCAGCTGTTACTGTTATTCTTCACGATGCGTTCGCAAATGAGTGCGCGGGACCGTTGGGGGACATCTGATGGAGAGCAGCTGCCGTATCACCGGGACAGCAAACGGAACTACGTGTCCATCTTCGGCAAGATGCCGATCTGGCGGCCGTATTTCTATCGAAAGGGTGCCGGGAGCGCGTGTCCGCTGGATGCGGAACTGAGTCTGGGGGAGGCCAGTTACTCGGATATGGTCCGCGAACTGGCAGAATACCTCGGAGTCTATGGAGTCTATCATAAGGCCGCCGAGATCCTCGAGCGGATCTTCGGCCTGCAGCTGTCAAGCCGCGCCCTTCAAGCCCAAATGCTGACCGACGCCCAGTACGTGACGGCGTATTACCAACAAAAGCCGGCCCCAGACCCCATTGAGGAAGCGAAGGTGCTGGTCATCCAAGCCGATGGCAAGGGGGTGCCGATCATTAAGAAAGCCGCGGCATCCCAGCCCGTACGCTTGGGCAAAGGTCAGAAGCAGGGGCGCAAGAAGGAGGCCATCGTGACGACAGCCTATACCATCGCGAACGCTCCCCGCACAGCAGAAGCGGTGCTGGCAAGTTATTATGACCTGCAAGGCGACCCTGCGGGGGAGAACGCATCACATCCTGGGCCTCAACACAAACATATCTGGGCGACATTGGAAGGCAAAGATACCGCATTGGAGCGGCTGGCGGATCAAGTTGAGATCCGGGACGGGCCCCATATCCAGCATCGGGTGGCGCTCTGCGACGGCTGTGAAGCGCTGCAAACACGAATCACCGGGTACTTCCCCGACTTCATCCAGATCCTGGACTTCATTCACGCTAACGAGTATCTTTGGGATGTGGCGAATGCCTTGTTGGGAGAAGAAAGTGATGACCGCCTATCCTGGATGGTGACGCATACCCGGCAACTGCTGACGGGGCAAACGCAAGCTGTGATTGAAGAATTGCGGTTACTCAGTGCGGATTCGGGGACCAAAGCCGCTCAACGACGGCAATTGGAGAGAACGGCCAACTATTATGAGCCTGGACTTTGGCCATTTTGAGAGAGGGATGGGCTGACACGGTCGCCCTGTGTTATGATAGGGTCTCTCGAAACTCTATCGACACAGGAGGAATTCATGCCAAGCCCATCCCAAGAGATTATACAACTGCTTATGGTTTTTGCCCAAGCGTTCACGG
>PWVB01000253.1 GCA_003562365.1 Anaerolineae bacterium | reverse complement strand
TCAAATAGCGTCGCTACCAGGTGGGGCACGTCGTCTGGATTATGTTGACCATCGGCGTCGATGCTTATAACTAGGTCATAGCTTCGTAACACCGAATACTTGAGCCCTGTCTGCAGCGCTCGCCCATATCCTAGGTTGCAGGGGTGTCTGAGCTGTTTCTCCCCGAGCTCTGCTACGATGTCGCCGGTTTCGTCCTGTGATCCGTCGTTCACGACGACCCGGTCGAACTCTGGTGTGACCTGTCTCAGCCGCTTGAGGACAGACGAGATAGTTTGCTCCTCGTTGTAGGCCGGTATGATCACAAGCACGCGCGGCTTTACTTTGTTGTTATCCAAAACATCCACCTATAGCTTCTAGTTGGACGGACTCCATCAATCTCGGCCCAGGCATCTCAACAGTTGCCTTTGCCAAAGGAAAAAGATGTCACGTAGCTTAGGATCTCGATATAGTTTGCCCCTCTCGCCCATCTGCGAATGGTACTCGGCTGTTCCCGCTTTCACCTCAAGGATGGCCTGAATGTACAGGTCAAGCCCCAGCGCCTCCAGCTCGCGCCACACCTTCCGTAGCGAGCGGCAACCGATGGGTACGTTTCCTTCCTTCACGATCTGTCCTGTGTCGAGGCCTGCATTGATCTTCTGGATAGTCACCCCAGCCGTCTCCTCACCGTTGTACGTGGCCCAGAAGGTCGTTTTCTTCCCGCGGTATTTCGGCACCTTGCCATGATGGATACCCAGTGTGCCCCGTGTGGGGATCTGAAATAGATCCGGCTTCAGGATCGGGCTGCCATAGACGAGGCCCAGATCAGGCTGGAGCGACCGTACGGCTTCGAGTACCTCTGCGGCGTGAATATCGGGTATGTAGTGAAGGCGGTCGGACAGCTGCACCATCGCTCTATTCCTCTCCGATTCACCGCGCGGTTCAGAGAGATAGCGACCAATGCTGGCCGCGACCTGCATCAGCAGCAACGGCAGCGCCAAGAGGCGACGTCGACGCCATAAGTCTTGCACAACAGCTCTAAACGTCTGCGCTTCTGACTGGCAAAAGGCTCCCAGAAAGCTGATCTCCCGGTGTGCTTCCAGTCGGCAGATGAACGCCTTTACATCCCATTCTAGGACCGGGCCACCAGCGAATAACACCACTCGGATTGGTTCCGTTGGCTCAAGCACTCATTCGATCCTTTCTGCTTAGCCCTCTGGCCCATAGTGCCGCGAGCAGGTCCTTTCGCTTCTTAAGAGCTGGTTCCAGCCGGTGTGCAAGACGTATCCAGGTTGCCCACCGATCGAAAACAGCCGGACCCGGGACAGATGCATCGTACCGCAGGAAAAGCTCTGGCGAACGGCTGACCTCATCAAGGAGCTGCGACGTCAGATTCGGGCGGGTCTGCCAAGCGTAGAATCTTGTTATCTGGCTCTCGAAACGTTCTAGAGCTTCTCGCTTCCGCGCTGACACATCCTCAGTCCTGACCTCCAGCAGGTACTGCGGATGGATGTACGCTCTGATGTCTCCTGCCGGCAGCAGCCGACATCGGTAGTAGACAAAGTACTCCAGTAGATTGCCTTGATAGTCCCCCGCTTTGCAGGCAAGTGTGATGGCGTTGTTTAGCGCCAGATGATCTGCGTGGCGGTCATATCTAAAAGGCATCAGGATGTGTGAAGGATTGATCCGCTCCACTGTCTCTTGGAGGGTGCTAATCAACCATTTGTTGCTCCGATCAAGCTTGCCCTCTGGCAAACTCAGGAATTCGAGGTTTTCCTCTGGAACCCCCAAATGACTCATAGCCGCTTTAGATTCTCGCACTCTGATGTCACCAAGGTCCGGCGACACTGAATCGCACCACGGCACCAATGGGGCCGGTGACGCATTGCCATCCGTGGCATAGACGACGTGAATCTGGTCCTTCTGGGGCAGCAACGCAATGGTGCCGCCGCAGGCCAGCACCGCGTCGTCCATATGCGGTACGACGATGAGAACTACGCCCTTGAATTCACCGATTGGATCAATGCGCATAATCCTTACCCAGATCTATGCAGCCAGACTTTCCAGGATGCCCAGAGTCTCTTTCGCACACGTTTCCCAGGAAAACGTCCTTGATCGCTCCAAGCCCTTTGTCGACAGTTTTGCCCGCAGCTCTGGTTCCGACAGGACCTGGCACATCGCGTCAGCGATGGATTCCGCGTCGCGGGGATCCACCAGCAGCGCCGCATTGCCGGCAATCTCCTCCAGACCGTTGACGTCTGAGGTCACGATTGGAGTTCCGCAGGCCATTGCCTCCGTCAGTGGAATGGGAAAGGCTTCCAGATTCGAGGGGTAAAGATAGAGGCCAGCCAAGGAGTAGACTGCAGGCAGGTCTTTTTGATCTATCCAGCCGGGGAAGAGGATATCCTGACCATAGCCGTCGTTTGGAACGCCGTACTCATCCCGAAACAAGTGGCAATCCTGACCGCCAATCACCAGCTTGTACGGCGTCTCCACCTGCTGGTGATATAGAGCATAAGCGTTGAAGATTTGCCCCAGATTCTTGCGGTCACCTCCGCCACGTTTAGTCAGAGTCAGAATGAACGTCTCGGGCAGGTCATAGCGTGTTGCTACCGCCTGCAAGACGGAGACGTCTGTCACCTGTCTGAAGTGTCTGGCTGGACCAAAGTAGACAGTCTGAACCTTGTCCGGCGGCAGGTTGAGCACCCGGTTGAAGTTATCGGTGGTTAGCTGCGATACGGAGAGAACGACGGCGCATTTTCTGAAATAGAGTGGCATCACAGTACGGATATAGCGTACATCCCACCGATCGTAAAACTGTGCCTGTTCAGGAATAAACCAATCTGCACCGTGGACGACCATAACCGCTTTGCAGGGCGCCAGTAGCGGAGCGGTGAACTTCGGGTGAAAGACGACATCCACCTTCTCTCGCCAACACGCGTAGGGAATTGCGATCTGGTCCCAGAGCGCCTTGTTGCGTGCGCGCACCACGCGCTCGGTAACGTTCTTATGCTGGGCAAACAGCCCGATATTGGCGGCATTACGGTAGAATAACACGTAATCGTTTGAGCTGTCGATGGTCAGAAGCTCTCGGACGATATTCTGGGTGTAGACACCTACGCCACCCTTCTCGTCAAAGGCGCGCAGCATCATCCCTATACGCACCTTTCTACCTGGTTTACCAAACTGTGCCAACTTGACACGGTTTGGAAGGCTGCCTTTCTGCAGCCATATTTTCACGTTTCGACGTAGATTGCTCCGAAGAGTCTGATATCTGCTCCACGTGCGTTTTAGGTCTCCGTGAACCCACCCCGGCTGCCATCTTTAATGCCTGCCTCTCAATGTTCAAGGCTGCGTTC
>PWVB01000412.1 GCA_003562365.1 Anaerolineae bacterium | reverse complement strand
TGCTGCGGTTAATATTCTGCATCTGGCCCGGACGGGGCCTTCGGGACGCAACGTGGGCGGAAGTAACGCCGAGCGTGTCCCGAGAAGCTCCCCGCTTTAGCGGGGAGAGTCGTCACTATTGCGCGATCGCTGCTCAATTCTCTGATCCTGTTAGCTGTTCCCTTGGCGGTCTATACGCTGCTGGACCAATGGGTGGGCTTGCGCCCGCCGAGAGCGGAGGAACTTAGCCGGAGTAGCCTCGCACGGCTGCATATGCGCTGCCACGTTTTGTCTCGGTCTCTATGAGACCGGGGTAGCACCGGGGCTGCAACCTGCTTGCCAATCGTTGACGACCTGCTAGACTTATGTTGTTTCGGTGGAGCCAAAAACCATGACTGTAACCTATACTAACCGCAAAGGCGTCACCTATACACTCTGTCGGACGACCACCAAGGCTGGCAAGCGGCGCTACGCCTTCGTCCGTGATCCGACCGGGCGCGAGGTTGTTGAGAAGATACCAGAGGGCTGGGAGATCCGCGAGAGCGTCAACGGCATCGTATCTCTGGCGCAAACGCGCGAGCAGCATCTGTTGCCTGACGAGATCAAGGCGGTTGAGGCGGCGCTGGGCGCGCATCCCCAGGCGCGCAATTACCGCCTCTCCGTCAAGCCCGATCGTCTGGTGATCTACGAACGGGAAGGGCCTGATGCTGACGCGCTGTTCGAGGCTGTCCAGGCCTATGGCGGCGTCGAGGTGTCGTCCGACTTACGGCAACGGCTTCGCGATGAAGCAGAGAATTTTGGGCGCTTCACGCCCATCCTGTGTTTCATCCTCGACGATGTCGAGACGCGAGACTTCCACGCCGAGCGCTGGTGCTACCTGGGCGATATCGATGACTGGATCTTTGTGGACAGCGGCAAGCTTACCGAGATGGCGCAAAGGTTGGTTCCCAAGTTGGGGACTGAGGCTTTCTTCGAGCCGTATTGAGTGCTACCAGGAGAAAGTAAATGGCAGGTAGAAAGGCAATCCCCGATACAGTACGGGCTGAGGTCGAGGCGCGGGTGGCGCGTTTCAACCGGGACGTGGTCAAAGATCCGCACCGCTGTTTTGTGGTGCGCTTTCGAGGTAAGTTCGCCTATCTTGACCGGGAGCAATACGGTCGAGTTGGTCAGCGTGCGCGGTTGACCTACACTGGCGATATGGAGCAGTGGGAGTTTGCTATCTTCAAATACAGCGACGAGCGCTACGATCCCGACGAGTGGTTTTTTCCCGGCGGCGGGCATGTTGACGGGACGATAGAAGGCGCACTGCGGGCAGCGATGGCGGCCTATCCCTGAGCCGTGGTCCACTGCGTGGGCTGCTCGGAGCCTCAAGGAACTCCTGCTGGGCCTCAGTATGTTTTGCCCTTCTCCGCCAGTAGTCGAGTGTGCACCGCTTCCGCTATCCGGATGCGGTACATTGATGCCGCGCTTCCGACATGCGGGCCAGCCGCGACTGCTTCACTGTCCACTGGCGCAGGTCGCTGTGTCGACGGCTGGCGTTGCAGGCGAGTAGGGATTCCGCCTCCTATGAAGATGATCGCTCGGAGCCCTGATCACCTACGTAGAACCTAGTGACCAGACCGAATATGCACCCCTAGGCGCTCACTGATCGAGAGCCCTGTCACTCTCGGGGCAAGGCGGCGGCGCCAAATCGCGTGAACTCAGACGGGCGACGTGCTCACCTCGATCCTTTTGGGCGCCATCTGCGGTGAGGCGCTGTTGATTCTGCTGCCTTACACAGGCTTGCGCGTATCGGGACGGGATCTGCAGCGTTGCTCTCAGGTGGCGCAGTGCCCACCAGCGAGCATAGCCAGGTCATCGTCGGCTGGAGGAAGGACTGGAAGTATCGTGAGGCGTTGCTGCACAGAATGGTGCAGCAGGCCGTACCGATTTGTCTTGCCGTGCGGCCCGAGGGGCAGGGGGCGCCCTCACTCGCGGCCCGCGAGGGCGGTTGGATGTGCGGGGAGTTGACTGGAGGCAATGCCGTGGTAGCCAGACAGATTCTTCCACTGCTTGTTAGTTCGGTTGCCCTGCTCGGCGCCTGTACGTTCGGGCTCACGTCAGAGCTTTCCAAAGCGCTACCGTGCCCGGGGACCCGTCAATCGAGTGATCTATGAGGACGCCTCAGGGACCACACCTGACCGCTACACCGAGCGCTACAGGTCACGCTAGATGGGGTTCGATTTGAGCGTATGGGAGACGTGGGGGAGCCGGTGAACCGTGGTGTCTGGACGGTCGAGGCGCCTCCGGGTAGCGCGGAGGCTCTGTTTGATACATTGGGCGCTGTAGACTGCCGGCAGATCGAGCGTATTGTACCCGATGGCTGGCCTGAGGTAGTGGCTGTCGGTGGCGGCGCGGTATCGTACAAGATCGAGGGCAAAGACGGCAATGTCTTCGAGTTGCGGTTCGCCGATAGTGTTACTTACAGGAACGCGCAGTCGATAACCGGTCCGAGACCTTCCCCCGATTAGGTGGACACTATACTAAGCAGTACCAGACATCTGATGATAGGCCTGGCCGCTGGACGCTGTTGTGGTAATAGAGCTGAGGTGGAGTCTGGTCTTGGCCGGTAGACACATACAGGCAGACGAGGATGGGTGAGATGTCACAGGCTCGCACATTCCGGCCTATCTGGCGATCCGATTGCCGCCATCGACGAACGGTAGCGTCTGCCGCAGACACGCATCCGCTTCTTCGCCCAGTTCCTCACATCTTCCGAAGACCAAGGACGACGCTGCTGATGGAGGTTGTGGATATATAGAGACCCTTGCCTCATGATGGGCAGGGTCTGGGTACAGGATTACCCACACCAAGCCGTATCAAGGTGCGTGATGGTGTAGGGAGGACGAGGAAGGGAAAACGCCGCCGCGTCGATCTGCTCCCATTCTCCTACTGATCCCGTTGACGCTGTTGGTGATGAGCGCATTCAGCCGCTGAACACGCACAGCATCGCCCGCCCGTACCCTCTCTCGTCTCCCATCACCTATGATCCAGATCGAACAGAAAGACGCCCCGCGATTATACGAGGTGCCTTTCTTGTGCTATGCCGCTGGCTGAGATGCTTTCCGAACTGACTAGACATAGCCTAATCCAGCACCAGTCGTGCTGAGAGCACAACCATCTTTTGTCTATTGCGACCAGAGATACCAGTATCCGCTAACTGCCGGGCCACCTGGCGCAAGAGATCCATCTGCAACGGGTATAGGACAAATTATTGGGAAGTTCTCAAGCGGCGGTAAGAACGCGCTGCCAGGTATCCTTCAGACGTCCGCTATGGAACTCGCCCAGAGCCGCGAGCATGGCGTCGGCGTTCTCCCG
>PWVB01000542.1 GCA_003562365.1 Anaerolineae bacterium | reverse complement strand
GGCCCCGCTTCAGGCACACCTCCAGATGCGCCAGATCTGCGTCTGTCAGTCCCGGGCGGCGGCCGCTTTCCTCCCGTCGGCTCCGCAAGGCGCCCAACCCCTCTTCGCGGACTCTCTTGAATTACTGGCTGACCGCGCCCGCCGTAACGCCCAGCGCTTCAGCTATCCGCGCTTGGGTCCAGCCCTCTTCGTGCAACTCCCACGCCCGGAAGCGTCGCCACTCCCCGTGGTCGCGAAAGGAGTCCGGTATTTCGTTGCGTTCCTGTTCAGTATTCATACATTCAGTCTACCAGACCGGGCCCATTTAAGTAGTTGTGTCAGGATCAGTAAGGGCCTTTCTGGGCCTCTGCCGTAGAGTCTTTGCCGACGCCACCAAAGGCGCCGACAAAAAAGCGCGTGATGATGGCCGGATCTAGCGAATCCAGCAAAACCTTTTGGAACTCCTGTGCCTTGCGTTGGGCTTCCTGGTCCGTCAGCAGCCGCTCAATGGCCTGGCATAGCTTCTCAGGAGTCAGGCGGTTCTTGCGGATGCGAATGGCGAAGCCCTTGCGCACCAAGCAGTCGATGTTAGCTTCCTGTTCGATCATCATAGAGACGCCCACCACCGGTTTCCCGGCCAGGCAGGCGGTCATTACCGTGCCTATGCCGCCGTGGATGACCGAGATATCGGCCATCGGGTTGACTTTGTGTGCCGGAAGCCAATCTGTCACCAGCACATTCTCCGGGACCTGCACGTCCAAGCCTCTCAAGTGTCTCGCGACCGGGGCAATTACCCGGTAGGGGCGATCTTTGAAACCCGCGACGATCTTGGCGATCACCCGTGGCTGACCGGAGCTGCCCATAGCAAAGTACACCAGCGGTTTATCCCGAGGTAACCGCAGTATTTCGTCTGGGACGGGTTTATCTAGGCGACCAATCAGGGGCGGGATGTAGTGATAATTGGGTGGCAGAGCCAGTTCGCAAAAGCTGGCGGGTTCGGCCAGCAGGTTGTAGTCACCTGTCCAGACTTGCTCAATAACAGAAAAAGGGGCTTGCCCATATGTGGAACCTACCTGATTGTAAGGGCGCAGCATCAGGGCGGTCAGCGCAAAGACTTTTTTCGTGAGCCACAGCAGCATCTTATCGGACAGCCAGTTTAGGGGGAGGAAATCCAGCATATCGGGCCAGGTTCCTAGGCCAGCTTCCAGCATCGAGTCCATCATCCAGGTGGAATGTATCAGCCAGACCAGTGGGACTTGGGCCACGCGACAGGAAATGCTGTTGCTCATATTGAATCCGGTGACAACGGCGGAGGGTTTGACCCGCTCAAACAGGGCGATTTCGTTGCGTACCTGCGTTCTTACCTCGCCTACTGAGAATAGATAGCCCAACTTTGTGCCTTGATCTACTTTGTAGATGTGCGCTGCCTTTTCGGGCGTAATCTGCGGTTCGAGACGTTCCAGCGCAAACTCGGCTTGTGCAATCAGACCTTCAAACTCGCCGCCATAGCTGATAAACAGAATTTCGAAATCCTTGCGGCAGGCTTTGGCAACTTCGATGCAGCGGGTTGTCTCGGCCAGGTTATAGACTGCCGGGGAAAAGACCAAGGTGTTCATCAGAAGACTCCTTTTGGGTGTGAAGTCATCATTGAGTCGGGGAGCCCATTTCTAAGCCGCTTCTAATCGGCTTTGCGCAAAGGCTCCGGTCCTCGGTACCTACGATAGAACCGCGTAAACGTCGCTCGGGAAATCACATTGCGCAGACCTGGCACGAGCAACCCTAACCAGAGTATCGCATACGCCAGCCACACGGATGCCACTATCCACACATAGCCGGAGAGGAGTCTGATCGTGCCCGCAATCCAGCTGGCTGAGATCTCTAGCGTGCTGAGAATGGCTGAGCTCAATATGGCAGCCCCGGGCAGACTGATCAACAAGATGTATAGTAGCAGCCATCCCTGCCCGCCTTGGATGGCCTCCGTGGGGCATCTAGACATGCACCGCATACAGTTCTGGCACCGGTACGTCCAGTAAGGGCGTCGAATTCTGCCCATCATACGTATCGCCCCGTGCGGACAGTGCGCTGCGCACATCCCGCATGAAGTGCAGTCTTCGTCGGCGAAGAACGTTTTGGCCAACACCAGGCGCGCGATGAGCATGTACCCAAGCGAAAGCGGCAGCATCAAGGCCCCGACGACGAGCTGTGGCCATCCTCTGAAGACGCGGTTGCCACTCAACAGACATTCGGAGAACGCGTCAGTCTGGGCGTCTCCTCGGGCCACGATCGCCGCCGCGTCTTCTGCGGCGAACGCCGGAACGACAGTCGTCCAGTTGAGCGGCATATCGATGGCGCCGACTCCGCACACGTGCGCGCCACGCAGGGCTAGCAGTGCTGCCGGCAGATAGGCGGCAGTGCCCTCGAATCCCGCCACGGTTTTGTTCCCAATACGCATCCCGCCTCGGGTCACGAGCACGAAAGCGTCAGTGCCACGGACCCCGGGGAGGGTGAGAGCGGCCTCGACAAGCGGCCACGTCGCCGTGAAACCGTGAGTTGGTGAAAGTAAACCGAGCAATCGGCCCGCAGTCGGACGAGGTGTGCCGCCGCTTGGCATCGAGGACACGTGCGCGATAGCTCCTCGAGAGCGAGCGGCCTCGGCCAGACGCTCCGCGACGCGCAGGGTGTTGCCGGTACCGCTCCACACTACCATGTCAACTGCCTTATAGGCGCTTGTCAAGCCCGTCTCAGGCAGTCCCGCTTGTCGGCGCTCCGGAGTAGATGCGCTTGCAGGATGCATCACGCCCCTCCACTGGAAAATGAGAACTAGACACCTGACACTTTTTTAGAGAAGGTTGATTGACATACAGATCCAAGTGAAGTAAAGATCTCTAAACCTACTTACAAGGAGCTGAAATGTCAACCAACCAGCTATATGGTACCTGGTATGAAGACATGAGCGAATTACGACGGGCGCACTAACGAGTTGTCATGCAGCCTGACCATAGGAACGGCGTAGCGGAGCACGCTGCGCACAGAAAGCGTCCCATTCCTGGCTGAGATACATCGCTCGGGCTTTGATGACTTGCCGTGCGCCCTGGGCAGTCCACGTCATGCCGGCCTGTTTGAGCAGGGCGCCGATGACGCGTTTGCAGCCACTCTCAATGGTGCCACTCCCGATATGGTATCCTTGCGCTCGGAATTCCGGATAGCGCAGTCTGTGCCGATGCGTAGTGAAATAGGCCACGGCCTTGCGGGCTTTGTCAGCGTACTCCACGTCATCCTGATGCTCGCGGAAGGCGGCCAACACCGCCTCGACATCCCCATGCCATAAGTTGTCCAGACACGCATTGGCCCACGCCTCAGCTTGGGG
>PWVB01000161.1 GCA_003562365.1 Anaerolineae bacterium | reverse complement strand
GCAGATAGGGGGCGAGGTCGGAAGCTCATAGGAGATGAGACCCAGAAGACACGGTCACCAGTATGGATGCGAGCCAAGTCTTTCGCAAGGAGATGGCCCTGGATTTCCCCCCGGGGTTTTTCCGGTTAATGAGAAGCTTGCTAAACCAATGAGGGCAGGTATCGATAGCTATGGTGGGCGTTAGCTCATACCATGCGCCGTCCGTCTGCGGAGACGAAACCACCCGCAACACAGCACTGCAGACATATTCACCCGAGATGATCTTGTGGCTAGAGTTCTGATCAAGCATGTGTTTTGTCTCGTCTCCAGCCAGCAATGATGCCAGGTAGCAAACCCAATGTGTCAGCTCGGCCTCGGTCAATCATATCCTGATCGCGGCGGATCGTCCCTCGCAGCCACCGCACGGCCCCCCGTAGTAGATCCCGTGCCGCTTGCTTCCAGATGATCCAGTTGCCCCAGCGAAGATGAGTGCCGTAAAATCCTCCTTGACTGCGGGCATAGTCAGCGTAACGTGCCGCCCGCTGATCGGCGTTGCGCCAATGATAGTGGTTCAACACGATGTCCGGATCGTAAACGATAGGGATACCTAGCCGCAGAGCGCGATAGCCGTAATCGCTATCCTCGGCCGCTTCAAGGCAAGGGTGTTCGTCGAAAGGGCCGATGCGCTGTACCAGTTCCATAGCCAACCCGGCATTGCCGCCGATGAAGGGATGGGCTTTCAGTTGGGGTCGTTCATACCTTCTCAACTCGTTTGCTGTGACGACAGAGAAAGCAACGTCCAGGTTACCCAGATGATCAACGCGCCCAGTGACAATAGCTCCCGGTTCCTGGCGTAGTCTTGCGACCATCTTGTGCAACCAATCACCCGTCACAAAACAGTCGTCATCGGTAATGGCCACAAAACGCGTTTCGACCTGTTCTAGGCCACGATTGAGCCCGGCGGCGCGGCCACGCTCGGTGGAAGGCACATATACTGCATTGATTCCCAGCAACTGCATAGCCCCAATCCAACTCGAAACGGCCGAGCGTCTTCCCTGGTCCACGACTATCAAACTGCCCGGCCAAGCGCTACCGGCAACGATCCAGTGGAGGCTCTCCTCCAGGATCGCCCGACCTAGCGTGGGGATCACGACGGTGATATCCTTCAGAATAGGTCGAGATTCTGCGTGTCTTGTCTCGAGTGTCTTGGGCTGATAGGGCATGCGACACTCCTATTTTGCCAGTCTATATACGTAATAGTCTGACTGTCCTACTTTATACCAACCACTGAGTGTAGCGTATCTCGGCACGCGCTCAGCCACAACAGCTTTTGCGCCGGTGCTGGCGAAGGCTTGAAGGGCCTCTGATTGCAGGACTGCGTCCCCGAACCAGAAAGGGTCTGCTTCCCACTCCAGCATTTCAGCTACGATCTGAACACGGGCTAGCCTGGCCCAGAAGGAATCAAAACCGTAACCTATAACGCCCACCTTGTCTCCCTGCTGAATGCCCAGTTCTTTTAGCGCCTCGGCGACTTCGCCTGGCCAGCTCGGTGACACTGGCTGTTGGGTTGACGACAAATTCAGATTGCCTGTCCCGGCAAGGTCGCGATATCCCTCTAGGTTGAAGAAGAGAATGTTCATCACCATGAACAAGGCCATGGCAGAGCCGATGTACGCGGTCAACCTTCTGGACATAGGCACGCCTGGCACGCGCACGTTGGCCAGTAAGTCTGCCCAGAAGAGGACGACAAAAACACCGATGTATCTGCCTGCGACGCAGACCAGTCCATAGAAGCCAAAAGTCACTAGAGCGGGGATGGTCAGCCCCCAATGTGACACTATGTCCGCGATCCGTAACGGTCGTCGTCGGTTCATCAAGTATAGGATTAGAACGCCGACCGTTAGAGCCGCTTGCTGGCGGAAAAACAGATCGAAATAGAATAAGCCACTGAACAATAGATAGTCAACCTGTTGTCGCAGATCAAAACTTACGCTAAGCCCCCTGTACCAATAGGAAGGGTCAAGAGAGATTGGGTAGGTTCCCCCAATCGGAGTGCCAAACTCATAGATGGGTGGAGCATCAAAGATCTGACGAGAGGGATGTTCAGGTGTGCCGCTCCCTGGAGGGTCTCCTTGCCAATGCGGATAGGGCACTCGGTTAACATAACGAGCGTAAGTCAGTGTTCCGGCATCACCAAAGGCCAGTTCACCTTTGGCAAACGAGACGATGACGACAAAGGGTAGGCTGACCAGCAAGAAAGCGAATGTAGCGCTCAGGACTTGTGGCCTCGCTTGGCGTATATTGCCTACTGAAAGAGCAGCTACGAATAGAAAGACAAAAGCAAGAGGCAACATGACGGCCTTGGCCAGGTAGGCTAAGCCGAGGACGACTCCTAGCAACAAGAACGCACGCTCGGTAGAGAAGCCCATCCTAATGCGAACGATGAGACCCGCTGCCAGGTAGACAAGGGCAGCCATTAGCATATCAGGGGTGACAGACCAGATCCTGATCAGGTGCAGAGAAGCGACAATAAAGAGAGTGTATCCTAGTGACAACCAGGCCCATTCAGGTAACGTGACCATCACTGCTCCGGAGGGATCCAGCTTGCTGGTATGCCGATAGTGTGTTAGCTGTTGCCAGAAGAATCCAAAGCAGGCGAGTGCAACCAGATATACCGCGAAATTCACTATCTGGACGACACCGAATTCCCAACGCATCGGCGGGTTCAAAAACCTCATAACTGGACCTAGAATCCAGGAATACAGTGGGCTCCACACGGAACTGAGCGCCGTGGACCACTCGCCGCGCATATAGGCGTCGCCTATGTCAAGATAACTTACGCCGTCAGGGTTCATAGAATGGCTGGTAACCGCGGCCCATGTGTGGATGGCGCCCAGCGCAGTGGCCACCAGCTGCAAGGTGACTTGCCACATGCGCAGTCGAGGGGCGCTTTTATTGGTAAGATATGTGCGATTCTGCATAGAGTTCATAGTCCGATCGTGTAGCATTCTTGGAGGATCACCAGCATCGTCCCACTTCGGTATTGTGAAGCGTGTAAGACTCTGGAGCTGCAACCCGAGTGCCCTGACCCCGCCAACTCATCCTATTGCGTGCTGTGATCACCACATATGATAAGCCCTCATCTTGAAACCAGCCTTCTAGTTCTTCCTTGGAGATGTAGCTTGCCAATTGAGGGACCAGATGGTCAAAAACAACACTGACCAACGACGGGTATGTCAAGCGAGAGACATAATGGAGATAGTCATTGTAGGGGAGGATAGATCCTAATCTTAGACCGAATCTATTCTCATTGGCAGGCTTGTAGACTAGGTTCACGCCGGCATAGAGAATCAAGCCCAGGAAATGACT
>PWVB01000511.1 GCA_003562365.1 Anaerolineae bacterium | reverse complement strand
TGGCGCCGCACGTCGGCGGGCTTCACTTCGGGATTCGGGTGTCCGTTTCCATTGTTCTTGTCTTGAGTCATTTTGTCTCGCTCCTCTGCTCGGTCTTATTCTTCCCTAAACTCTTGAGCAGAGTTGTGACACTTATGTTAACACATAGAGTTGCTGTTATCGGCCACTTTGTTTGCTCAGAATAAGCGTCAATGTCGGCCAGTTTGGATAGAGAGCCCAGAGAATTGGGGCGGCTGCGGTCAGAGTAGCCGGATAGGAACGAGGGTAGCAGCGGGGAATGCTGAATCGTCGGCTGAGTCGACACGACGGCCGATGGGGTGGCAAGGCACTCGAGAGAAACGTAAGCTGGTGAATTCTGCGACTGGGACGCCAATCTGCGCCGGTTGCACTCGTCGCTGGACTACATAAGTCCCGAAGCCTATGAACTGGTTGCTGTCCAGCAACCGGTAGTATGCTTATCTGACTTTCTATGAAACCGGGGGAATATCACTGTCCACGATATACACCCGCTGGACGATGAGTTTCACCAGGTCTCGCTGAGCTTCGGATTTGCCCTAAAATCTCACCCACTGTGCCCGAACTCCTCGAGCAGGTTAGCTGCCTATATCGGCATCGTCGAAGATAGGCGTAATTCGTGTGTCTGTCAAGGTCGGTCAGTACGGTGCTACAGATCGCCCCAATCCCGAGCCAAAGCGAGGGCTTGTTCGAGCCACCACTCTTAGTTTCGAGACCGCCCCACTATAGGTGGCAGCCCCGACCAAACCGGTACTCAACGCACCCAGCCTCCTCAGAAGGCACAATTCGGTTTCCCGGGGTACAATAGGGGCCTCCGGGGCATCCCCGGGTCACAGGAGGCAAGGCCAGAATGATGACGGGTTACGTCAAGGCGTTGGGCCTTCTCCGGCGGAATGTGCGCCTATTCCTCGCCGGCTCTACACTGCTGCTTTTCGCCCTCGGCATCTACCGCGTGGTGCTCAACCTGTTCCTAGTGCGCCTCGGCTATGATGTGCCCTTCATTGGCCTAATCAACGCCATCGGCTCCCTCTCCTACGCCGCTTTCTGTCTGCTGGCGGGCAGATGGGCGCGGCGCTTCGGAACCCGGCGCGTCATGATCGCCGGGACGATTCTGGCTGCCGTCTCGTTCGCTCTCCTCGCGCTCACCCAGCTGGTCCCTTCCGCTGCCCGCTCCGCGTACCTTCTGGCTATGGATGCGCTGGGCTGGATCGCGTTTGCGATCTACTTCGTCGCCACCGTACCCTTCCTGATGCAGCAGACGTCGGAAGCGGAGCGAAGTCACGCGTTTTCAGTCTTCGTTGCGTTGAATCCTCTCAGCGGCTTTCTCGGTGGGGCCGCCGGTGGGGTTTTGCCCGGTCTCTTTGCCGGCGCCCTCGGCCTGACGTTGGATACCGCGGCTCCCTATGCCGGCGCGCTCCTGACCGGCGCTATGGTGTCGGCGTTGGCGGTTCCTCTGTTGGTGGCTACAGACCAACCCCCGCCTATACCGGCTGAGCGGACCGATAGCAGGGGGGCAGCGCCGCCTCTGATCGCCATCGGCGCCATGGTCCTCTTCACCCTGCTACGTGTAACCGGGGAAAACGCCGCGCGTACCTTCTTCAACGTCTACCTTGATCTGGTACTGGGCGTTTCCACGGCAGGAATCGGTATCCTCATCGCCGTCGCACAGCTCGTTGCCGTCCCGGCCGCGATGGCCTCTCCTTCGGCGGTGCAGCGCTGGGGGGAGTTTCGCGCCGTGGTGCTGGGTTGCTTGGCGATCAGCGCGAGCCTTCTGCCGATGATCCTGGTGCCGCACTGGGCAGCTGCTGCCTTGAGCTTGGCCAGCGTCATGGCGCTGGCCGCTGTCATCAGCCCCGCCCTCTCGATCTTCAGCCAGAATCTGGTCCCTGAAGAATGGCGTAGTCAGATGTCGGGCGCGCTCAATATGACTTTCGGGCTCAGCTTCGCCGGGACGAGCTTCGGCGGAGGTTATCTGATCACCGTCGTGGGCTACCGGCCTCTCTTTGCGACCGGCGCCGTGTTGACCTGCCTCGCGGCGCTCCTGTTCTGGCGCTATTTCCGCGTGCCGCGGGGTGAGTTTGCGCGCGCTACCGGCGACCGCGTCCCGCGCCCCGTTGCGGCGGACCTTGAGGTGGGCTAGCCACGGCATCCGCACTAGAGTGGTTCGTCTTTCTGATGAATGTCCAGGCAGTGATCGCGGCACCGCAGGCGGGGCCAGGTCGTTGCGTCACGCGATGCATCTCCTCGCACTGGTCGCGTGCGAGAAAGGCACAGCCCGGCGCTGAGTAGCGCTTGTTGTGGGCTGGCGCATCGCCGACGCCTCCTATGCACTCTCCACTGGACGCTCGCCGACGGCGCGGGCTACCAGGTCTATATATGCACTGGTCAGGCGGATCTACACCGAGGGGGCCGGAGCCTCTGAGTAGCCCATCGCTTACAGCTCTATCGTGCTTGATCAACAAGCGGGTACGGTTACTCCCAAACGAGCAGGTGTAGGAGGTTCCGGTGAGCAAATTGCCTTGGGTGTCGCAGGCTGCGATAGCAGCGCCGGCCGATGTGGATTGTACGATCACGGCTATCGAGCCCCTCGCCAATTGTCTAAGCGTGGAGGCGGGATGGGAAAGGATTGCGACTCAGACGAGATGGGGAGAATGGCGGTCGGAGAGCAAGACGAGGGGTAAGCGAGTTTCTACCACGGTCGTTCCCCCAGCCACAGAACCACTTAAGACGGGCGACGAGTACATCGCGAAGGTCGGAAGGTTTATGGAAATCCACTGCCGTGTTCTCGAGTCGTCGTCTGCGGGCATCGCTGCAGGCGAAGACGATGAGATGGTCTTCGACGCGATGGGGGTGGCCTTGGGCGGGATAGTCAGGGCCCGCTTTCGGTTCACCGTCTTCAGGGGCAAAGATGGAGTGGTCATGGCCCGCGCGCAGGAGAGGATCAAGTCCTTGCCTTTCCTCACGCCACCCAAGGAAACCCTTGAGAGTGAGCACAGGCGCACCTTCAAGGACCTCAACAAGAGCTTCCTGTTACCGTCGCGGTAACCGTCCAGGTCCCCCAACGGCGAGGTAGTTACGCAGGATCGGGTTCGGACTTTCACAGCCCGCTGTACGATTCGCGCTAAGTAGGCCCGCAAAAGTGGCTTAACAGCCAACGCTGGCAGTTTGCAGCAGAGAGTCTGGCGACTGCTGCGCAAAGAATGAGCGATACGCATCTTGGGTAGCGTCGAGAGTCCGCGTCACATTGGCCGCCACGCGCTGTTTGACAACGCGCCAGATGTGTTCGACCGGGTTGAGTTCCGGCGCATACTTGGGGAGGAAGTATGTGCTGATGCGGGGATG
>PWVB01000505.1 GCA_003562365.1 Anaerolineae bacterium | reverse complement strand
TAAAATGCACGTGGAGCAGATATCAGACTCTTCGGAGCAATCTGCGTCGAAACGTGAAAATATGGCTGCAGAAAGGCAGCCTTCCAAACCGTGTCAAGTTGGCACAGTTTGGTAAACCAGGGGCATTGCATATGACAGCATGCCAGAAGGCGCTCAAGCGTGCGGCGGGGGAATATGCCCTGCGCTTTGTCACGTCCGGTATGATTGTGGGCTTGGGGCACGGCACGACCGCTATCTTTGCCGTCCGCAAGCTCGCTAAGATCCTAGAATCCGGAGAGCTGCAGGATGTTCTGGCTGTGGCTTGTTCGTTGCAGGTGGAGCAGGAGGCGCGAGCGTTGGGTATTCCGCTGACCACACTGGATGTGCATCCTGTAGTTGATGTGACCATCGATGGCGCTGATGAGGTTGACCCGGCCTGCAATGTGATCAAAGGCGGTGGTGGGGCAATGCTGCGGGAGAAGATCGTGGCTCAGGCAACGCGTCGCGAGATCATCGTGGTGGATGAGACGAAGCTCTCACCGATGTTAGGCTCGCAGTGGGCTGTGCCTGTCGAGGTGGTTTCTTTCGGATGGCGCACCCAACTCGAATATCTTGCAGCCTTGGGCGCCGATGTCGCGCTGCGGCGGAGTGAAAATGGGTCGCGAGTCTTGACCGATCAGGGAAACCTGATTCTGGACTGTCGCTTTGATCCCATCGAGGATCTCGCTGCCTTGGACCGAGCGCTGGGCAGCCGAGCTGGCATCGTGGAGCATGGACTGTTTTTGGGCTTGGTGTCAGATGTGGTCATCGCGACAACCGAGGGTATCGTCCATCGGCGGCGAGAGATCGAATCCTGACCGAGTAGCGTCTCAATTCCGCTTGAATCTACCGGTTTGCCGATACGACCCGGGTAGTTTCCTTATCCTCGACATCTGGCTTTGCCGATTGGGTATGGTAGAATCCGTCTGCCTCCAGTGCAACAGCGGGGCCCCGGCGTCCTGATAGGCTCAGGGCTTCCATGTCTGTAGGATTGTTCGTCAGAGATCCCAGCTATGACCAAACTCATCATCCAGATTCCATGTTTCAATGAGGAGGAAACGCTGCCGGAGACGTTGGCGGATCTTCCGACACAGATCGCTGGCGTTGATCGGATTGAGGTGCTAATCGTGGATGATGGTAGTGGTGACCGTACCTGCTCGGTCGCCCAGGAATGCGGCGCCGACCACGTGGTTCGGTTGACCAAGAACATGGGACTCGCCACGGCGTTCGTTAAGGGACTGGAGAGTTCGCTGTTACTGGGCGCCGATATCATCGTAAACACCGATGGTGACAACCAGTATCGCGGCGCAGACATCAGCCGGCTGATTCAGCCGATTCTTGATGGCGATGCAGATATCGTTGTGGGTGACCGCGGGGTGATGCAGGTGGCTGATTTCTCTCCTCTCAAGCGACGTCTGCAGAGCGTCGGGAGCTGGATCGTGAAGCTGGCATCGGGCATCGATACTCCAGATGCCACCAGTGGCTTCCGTGCATTGACTCGCGATGCGGCGCTTCGAACAGTAATCCTGAGCCAGTATTCGTATACGCTCGAATCGCTGATTCAAGCCGGTGCTCAGCGGATGGCAGTTGCCTACGTGCCTATTGAGGTAAACCCTCAGACCCGAAAGTCGAGATTGATGCGGAACATTCCGGACTACTTGGTGAACTCCGGCGCAACGATCCTGCGGGCATACGCAATGTACCGTCCGCTGCGGGTCTTCTTGCTCATCGGTGCGATGATGATCTTCGGGGGTACATTGTTGGGCGGGCGTTTCCTGTGGTTCTATCTGCAGGGTATGGGTAGCGGAAGGGTCCAGTCATTGATCCTGGCAGCGATTCTGTTGCTCGCTGGCTTCCAAAGCTGCTTGATCGGCCTGCTAGCGGACCTCATTGGGTTCAATCGCAAGATCGTTGAGGAGATTATGTACCGGGTGCGCCGCATAGAGTTGACAAACCTCGGCGCTGTTGAGGAAGATGATCCGCGGTCAATGTAACTTGGGCGCTGGCGGGATCCTGGTATGAGGATAGCTTTGGTCGGGCCCGTCTATCCCTTTCGCGGAGGGATTGCCCATTACACTACAATGCTCTACGAGGCATTGTGCGCATCGGGACACGATGTGTTGCTCATTTCCTTCAAGCGCCAATATCCGAGGTGGCTTTTTCCTGGTGCCAGCGATCGAGATCCTAGTCAGCAGGCACTGAAGGTGTCCAAGCCGGAATATATCCTCAGCCCGTTCAATCCTGTGTCTTGGTTGCGCGGTGTCCGAGCTATTGTTCGATTCAAGGCTGACATTCTGGTGTTGCAGTGGTGGACGGTGTACTGGGCCTTGGTGTGGAACGTCTTGGGTTTGCTCAACCGGGTGCTTATGCACGCTGAGCTTGTCTATATCTGCCATAACGTTTTGTCACATGAGAAGCGGTGGTGGGACGGGTGGATGGCCCGGTCGACGTTGCGTTGGGGCGATAGGATCTTTGTCCAATCCGATCAAGAGCAACGGGTGCTAGGGAGACTCCTACCGATGGCTGCAGTGACTGTAAGAGCGCTTCCTATCTACGGTATGCTTGCCACCAAGAACTTGCCGACCAAGGAAGAGGCTCGCAGGTCTTTGAGCATACCCAGCGATGGCCTGACTCTGCTTTTCTTCGGCATTGTGCGCAGCTATAAGGGCTTGCGGTACCTCATTGAGGCGCTGCCGAAGCTTCAGTCCCGGTTGGGTGAGGTCAGGCTACTGGTGGCCGGCGAGTTCTGGGACGATCCGGAGTCATACCAGGTGCTGATCCAGAAGCTGGGTCTCGAGGACACAGTCGTGATCAGAGACGAATACATACCCAATGAGGAAGTGCCGGTCTATTTTTCGGCGGCAGATATCCTTGTGGCTCCATACGTGGCTGTGACCGGCAGTGGGGTTGTGCAGATGGCCTGGGGTTTCGGACTACCCTTTGTCGCTACCTGGTCAGTTGCGGCAGAAGAGAGTTCTGGCGTTCCCTATGTTGTTGCCGCACCGGCTGATCCGCTGGCTTTAGCAGACGCGATTGTAGAGCTTCAACACACGATCCAGAAGTCGCCTGCGCCATCGTTAATCAGGTCGCAACAGCAAGCGTCTGGGTCCTGGCAAGAGCTCGCACGGGCTGTTGTGGGGAACGCATGATAGGTGCCACGCTGCTTTGGCCTCCGAGCTTCTGGTCTGTTGAGTCCACATGAAGGTTCTCTTCCTGCTTACTCAGGATCTGGATAGCCCGGCTGGGGTAGGACGTTACTTCCCCCTGGCGAAGGCCCTTGTAGCGCGCGGTCACAAGGTATCTATTGCGGCTCTCCACGCTAACTATGCTGGCCTTCGACAGGCCCACGCTTGCCGATCAGGAGTGGGGATCCGGTATGTGGGACAGATGCACGTAAAAAAGATCGGAGATAATAAGCACTATTTCTCTCCCCTCCAGTTGATCGGTGTTGCTGGTCGTGCTACTTGGTCACTTGGTGAGGCGGCGCTCAGAACACCTGCTGATGTCGTAATTGTCGGCAAAGCGCATCCGATGAACGGCTTTCCCGGGTTGATTGCCAAAGTGGTTCGCAGGCTCCCTATGGTCCTGGACTGCGATGATCTCGAGGCTGTTAATAATCGCTTTTCCGGTCGGTGGCAGAGTTGGCTGGTTGAAATGAGCGAGAAGCTCATCATGCGTGCCGCGGACCATATCACTACGCATACTTCGGTGATCTGTGATCATCTGACTTCAATGGGTATCCCGACTCATCGGATCACTTATCTGCCTCACGGCGTAGATCGGGATCGCTTTGCGCTCCCCGAGAAAGCCGAGATTGAGCAGTTACGGCAAGCATTGGACCTGACAGGTCGCAAGACGATAGCTTTCATCGGTAGTCTCAGCCTTGTAAGTCACGCACTTGATGTGCTTATGGCGGCCTTTGCACAGGTTCAAAAGCGGATGCCTGAGGCCACATTGCTTATAGTGGGAGGCGGTGAGGATATCGAATCGCTCAAGCAACAGGCCTCCGATCTCGGGGTTCTGGACAGTGTGCGTTTCACTGGTCGTGTGGATCCCACCCGTGTTCCGCTTTACTATCGTCTTGTCGATGTCGCTGTTGACCCGGTGCACGATAACGATGCTGGTAGAGCCAGCCTATCATTGAAAATGTTCGAGAGTTGGGCTGCGGGTGTGCCGCTTGTCACGGTTGATGTTGGCGATCGAATGAGGATGCTGGGCTCTCCACCAGCGGGCCGGATCGTGTCCCCAGGCGATCCGGGTGCACTCGCCGACGCCATCGGTTGTCTGCTATCGGAGTCTGTGGCGTCAGCGGCTCTGCATCACCTTGGGTTGGAACGGATAGATGGCTTCTACTGGGACCAGCTCGCCGAACACGTGGAGTCGGTCCTCATTGCGGCGATTGCAGCGCGCCGTTCGCCAACCGGTTGAGCCTGGATCCGTTTGCGATGAACCTCTCGGTTTCGGGGCTTCGGTTTGATCGGCGCGTCATCGTCTCTAACATTCTGACGCTCTTCTCGGGTTCCTTGGTCTCCCAGGGAATGACCTCTGTGGCGCTTCTCATCACGGCGCGACAGCTTGAGGCTAGCGTCTATGGACAATATGCTTCGGCCTTCGTGCTCGCGGGTTTCACCTCGATAGTCTTCAATCTGGGTATAGACATCTGGTTGCTACGAGAGGGAGGGCGTAGACCGGATACGCTGTCAGAGCTACTCGGGAGTACCCTGGCGATCAAGGCAGGCCTAGGTTTGATCTGGTTCGTTCTGCTTTCTTCGGTGGCTCCCTATCTCAATCGACTGCTGGATTCGGCTTCCTTTTCCCCCCAGCTTATCAGACTCAGCGCGCTCTCTATTTGGCTGGATGGCGCACTGGCCACGCTGTTGACTGGTTACAAAGCACGTCTGCGAAATCGGATGACATCTGTGCTGCAGATCGGCTCTGGTGGTCTGTGGCTTTTGGGCACACTCCTGCTGATTGGCCTTGGGTCTTCCCGTGCTGCTCACTATATGGGTGCTCGGGTGTTAGTCTCCTCGGCGGTTCTCTTGGTGACCTTGCTGCTGGTCGGTTTGGAGATTGGTTTCAAGATCACCTCCAGTATGATCGCTCGCATTGCTCGAGCGGTCTTCCCGTTTGCTGCGTCAGAGTTCCTTGCGTGGACGTCAATGCGGGTAGACGTACTGATCATTGCGCTAACTCTGGGTGAAAGGGAGGTGGGTCTATATTCACCTTCGGTTGGCCTGATCAGCGCCGCGTTTCTTATTCCCGCGACAGTCTATGCAGTTAGCACGCCGGTTCTCAGTAACTTGTTTATGACCAACACTCGACAAGCGTGGTTGTCTGCTCGAAGGATGCTGCTGGTCCTCGTTCTGCTCGGTGCAGTTATGGCTGTCACCGTTCTGGCTGGGGCCGGTTTGGTGACACAGCTGCTGGGACCTAGCTTCAGTGGTTCTCGAGAGGTGCTGAGACGTCTTGCACCCATCCCTTTCATTCATTCGCTAACGTTCGGGATGGCGGCTATCTTGGTCGCGACAAATCGCCAGGGCCACCGTGTCTTGGTTCAGGTTGTTGCCGTGTCGATTAACGCAACCATAAACTCTTTCATCGTGCGGATTGCCGGTATTCGGGGCGTTGCGCTGGTCTACGTCTTTACGGAGATGGTTCTGCTCTCTGGCTATGCATGGATTGTCTTCAAACAGTACCGACGATCGGTTAGTGATTCTACGTCAGCGTTCCAGCTTGGACGCCAATAAGGCGCTCACGTGCTGTTGGAGACAAGCGAGGAATCGGTAGGTGCGTTTTTTGTAGATTTCATAATCCTGCCGGTTTCGTTTAGGAACGCCTAGATCGAGGTTATGGGGACGATATATGTCAACTGACATCCTGATGATCAACGTGCATTCCTGTCGTAATGCCGGAGATGCGGCTCTGACCCTGGTCTCCATTGATCAGTTGAGACGCCAATTCCCTGAGTGTCGGATTACACTGGCAATGGATGATCCGGGCAGCCATCTTGGAATTGGCTTGGCACTGGGATCGTTTTTCCAATGGGTGAAACGCGAGGGACAGTGGCATTGGTTTAGCCTGCTCTGGCTCCTACCTGCTACACTAACCCCGCTTCTTGCCTACCGACTAGTAAAGAAGCCTTGGTTTGCACTGACGCCGGTTTCGTGGCGCCCGTTGATCAAGGCCTATGTCGACACAGATTTAGTGGTCAGCAAGCCGGGAGGCTTTCTCTATAGTTCTGGTCGAGGCCTTTCGCTCATCATAGCGCTTTACACCCTCTGGCTTGCACACCTCGCGGAGAAGCCGGTCTACCTATTTCCCCAGTCCATTGGTCCATTTGCACGAACCTGGGAGCGTGCTCTGGTGAAGTACGTGCTGAATCGCGCGCGGATCGTGATGACACGGGAGCCCATCTCGTTGCACCAATTGGAGATGTGTGGCGTAGAGGCTGAGAAGTGCCGTCTGTTGCCGGACCCTGCTTTTGCTTTTGCAGGGGTTTCTGAGGAAGAGGCCGAAGTCTGGTTCAGGGATCACGACATACTACTCAACATCGGTGTGCCGCATCTTGGGATGACCGTTATAGACTGGGCTGCACAATCCCCTTCCTTTAACCAGCAGACTGAGTATGAAGGGGCATGTGCCGCTGCCATTCGCCACTTCGTGGTCCAGTATGGTGGCCGCGCGATACTATTCCCTCAGGTTTGGGGGCCTTTGGAAAGCCAGGATGATCGGATACCCGCGCGGCGGGTCGCGGATCGACTCTTGGATCTCGGTGAAGCCGTGGTGTGCATTCAGGAGCCTGTCGCCCCAGATTTGCTGAGGACCATCTATAAGCATATGGATCTGTTCATTGGCACCCGGATGCACTCCAACATCTTTGCTCTCTCGGCTGGCGTTCCGATCATCGGCATTGGCTATCAGCCCAAGACTGAAGGTATTACGCAACTGTTGGATGTTGCCGCGTGGAGCATCAGCATCGAGGCAGTCACCCCGCGCCTACTGACTGAACTCTTGGATCGATTGTGGAGGGAAAGGCACGAGGTGCGCTCGCATCTCCAACAGATCCTCCCTGATGTTATATCAGAAGCGAGGAAGCCTGGAAGGATGATAGCGTCCGATTTCACAGAGTTTCAGGAGGGCCGGAAGTGAGGTCAGGCCGTATCAGAATCCTTGAACTGATCTATGGGTTTGGCCTGGAGGATTATGGTGGTGGTGCTGAACGCTTTGCCCTTGCGCTAGCCCAGGCCTTGGATCCGGGGCAGTTTGACGTCATCATTGGAGGTCTTTGGTCTCTCGGAACCTCCTATGAGAAAACCCGAATCGAACGATTGAGAGCTGGTGGCTATACTACTCTGACGCTGACTCAGTGGAATCCTCGTAGGCCGATACTCAGCCTATGGAGAGCTCTTAAAGGCCTGAGGGCTTACCTGCAGAGCCAGGACATCCACATCCTACACAGCCACTCTCAGTTTGCCGACATCGTGACCTCTCTGTGCAAAGTGGATGACCGCGGATTGAAAATCGTTCGCACGCTGCACGATGGCCATGCCACCGAATGGCGGACCAAACCAATACGGCGTGCTCTGCTATCGAACCTTCTATATCCTCTTGTGTATGATGCTGAGATAGGCGTGAGTCAGCCTATTGAACGGCGCCTTACCCAGCGCTGGATGGCGCGTCAACTTGGCCGCGCAGCTATCCATATGCCTAACGCGATCGATTTGGCGCGGCTGCAACGAGTCAAAACCGACCCGCTTGATGTCCGTCGGATGATTGGGCTTCCGGAAGGTGCGTTCGTCGTGGGAACGGTTGGACGCCTGACGGTTGAGAAGGGCTACGATGTGCTGCTTCGGGCAGCGACCGTCGTAATGCACCAGCTACCTAACACTCACTTTGTGTTTGTCGGGGGCGGGCGCCTGGCACAGGCGCTTGAAGGGCTTGCTCAGGATCTTGGTATTCAAGCCCAGGTGCATTTCATGGGGCCCCGCTCGGATGTTGAGGAGCTCTTGCGCTGCTTCGATCTGTTTGTCTCGTCCTCCCGTTGGGAGGGCCTGTCAACCTCGATACTTGAGAGCATGGCGAGTCGTGTGCCCGTCCTCGCAACCGCGGTCGGAGGGAGTGTCGATCTGATTCAGGATGGGTATAACGGTTGGCTTGTTCGCCCTGAGGATTCCACGGCTTTGGCAGAAGCGATGGTGAGAGCCGCGCGCCACCCCGTTTTGAGGAAAGAGGTAGCCACTAGAGCACTCACCACAGCCCGACGTTTCTCCATCGAGAACGTGGTCAACCAGCACGCCCAGCTATACAGTTCCTTAGTTCGGATCCCATAGGCCAGAGCGCTAGTATAGGCTCACGTACAGAGTGCCAGCATCGGTTACCACACCGGCAGGCAGCTCCCAGACTTTGGCGTCTCCAGAGGATTCTGTGATGATCTGGTAGGCAAAGTTGACGTCGCCTACCACGATGACGTACTCTCTGGCTTCAACATTCTCAATGGTGAACCACCCGCTGTCATCGGTGAGATCCGCAGGGCTGACTGCATCGTCGAGCACGAAGGCCCCCTCCTCACCCTCTCGGTGGACTTCGGCTAGCCTTACAGCGACACCGATTAAGGGATCTTCAGTGTCATTGTCAATCACTCGCCCGAAGATAGTGGCTTTATCTTGGTCGGGTTCGGAGGGTGTGGGAGACGTCAGATCGGCCGCTGGATCGCGAAGTGGTGACTCAAGTGGAGAGCTGGCAGTCTCCAGGGTTTCTGTAGGCTGAGCTGTAGCCTGGCAGCCAAGAAGGGTAAGAACCAGTGCCAGCGCACATATGACAACGACGCGCTTGGAGATAATCATTTTCGTCCTCCTCCTCGTATTGAGGTCATGTAAATGCTGTTCCTAGACTGTCGCAATGATACTGTTTTACTCTGGCGCCGCAATAACCCAAACGTAGTATCGTCCAGTGCCGGTCTGTAGCGCCCTATGGCCGCTGCACGACTACGGGTTTGGACGGCAACGCCCTTGTTCTTGAGAATACCACAGAAGGGGTATTGATCTACCGTATCGTTACACGCATAATAGACAGTAGTTGAAAGCGACCCGTCGTTGTAGCTTATATCTGATTACAGGAGGCTTTGGATGAAAACAAGATTACTCGCTTTCGTGTCGGTGGTGGTACTGCTGCTCGGGTTGATACCCGCCGCAGTGATGGCTCAGGCTTACAATACGAGTTTCACTACCTCGATTACCTATCAGAATGTCGGTACTGCCGACGCCACGATCGTTGTGCAGTTCTACCCATCGGCTGATTCCACCACACCCATCGAGATCTCGCGTCCTCCGCTGGCGCCAAATGCCAGCACTTCGTTGTTTGTGGGCGGACTGACGGAAATCGCTAGCGGTTTCCGGGGATCGGCAGTGATGCAGTCGGATCAGCCGATTTTGGCTACTATGGTTCAGCTGCCGCAGGGGACAAGCCCTGGTACGCGCAATCGTCCGTTGTCCAACGGCTTTGCGGACAGTGGTGGGGACCAGGTGTTGATAGCAACGGTGTTGCGGAATGCCTTTGCCACCAACACCATCTTCTCCGTTCAGAACACCGGCTCTGCAGCGGACAACTTGACGTTCCGTTTCTACGATACTTCTGCGAATCAGGTTCATAGCTTCTCGCAGGAGGTACAGCCGGGTGCGGCATACTACGTCGATGCTGGAGCCCTGACCCAACTGGGCTCGACGTTCAACGGTTCCGCAGTGGTTGAAGCCTCGGGCACCATTGTCGGTGGTGCGATGGAGCTGTCGACGACGGGCTCGGGTGCCTCGGCCTTCGAGGGTGTTGGGGCCGGTGCAACCACGGTCTATATGCCTTCAGCTCTCTGCGAGGCGTTTGGTGCCAACACGGCCTATGCTGTTCAGAACACCAGCCTGACCGAGCAGACCAGTGTAAGCGTAACCTATAGCAATGGGGTTGTGGACACCCAGACGATTGCACCAGGAGCCAAGCGCAGCTTTGTTGCGTGTAACGCAACCGGGATGTCGACCGGCTTCAGCGGCTCTGCGGTGATTGAGAGCACAGTTACACCCATCATCGCGATCGGCAAAGCATACGGCTCGGGTCTGTCGACGGCATTCGTGGGTGATTCTGCTGGTGCTTCAAGCGTTGGGCTTCCCTACGTTCGTTGGGCAACGGATGCAGCCTGGCAGGCTGGCACCCAGCAGCGTGTATTCCTGACCATTCAGAACATCGGCGACACCGCTCTTGCTTCGGGAGAGGTTGTGGTACGTTACATTAACCGCGAAGGTGTCGAGGTAGGAACCCATACGCTGAACGCGATCCCGGCGGGTGATAAGGTTAACTCGAACGCATCGTTGGCTGGCTTGGAGGAGTTCGGCATCGATGGCGGCAACTATGGTGGCGGTGCGATCGTTGAGGGGCCCGATGGGTCTCAGCTGGCGGTCGTGGCGCGCGTTTCGACGCAGATTTCTCCTGGGCAGTTCGCTTCCGAGGACTACAACGGCATGCCCTTGCCGACCCCCTAGGGTGGTGGCAAGGTGCTCCGTCGCTTAGTGGTCTAGTTAGTCTAGATCCAACAACAAAGGAGGCTTCTAAGCCTCCTTTGTTGCTTGCATCCTTGACTCCGCCGGAAAAGTCATCGGACACGAGATTGATCGATTCTAACCCCTGCATACGCCAACCTTCAATTCCTCGGACAATAATAGCCAGGGCTCGGCTTTCATGTATCCATCCTTTTTCCGTGAAGGCATCCTTATCAGTACTTTGTCTGCAGACAAAAATCACTTATGAATCCAAAATACCTGTACCTGATGCGTTTTGCACTGGCTCATCCTCGGATTGCGTTGCTTGCGTGGCGCCTGAAACGCGAGCGGCGAACCTACCTCGGGTATCAACATCTCTTCAGCTTGGCTGAGAGCTGCTTTGCGGCTCAAGCGCGGCGAGAAGAGCGGTTGTGCGTTGCTGAGTTTGGTGTAGGGCGCGGTGGTAGCGCCGTTCTGCTCGCTTGGCTGGTTCAGCGCCTAGGCGGCACACTCACTATCTACGATGTCTTCGGACGAATCCCGCCTCCTTCGGAGAAAGACGGGCATCGTGCACAGGATCGCTACCGGATTATTCTTGAGCAAGAGGCCTCGGATTACTACGGTAATCTACCGAATCTGGTCGATCAGATCAGAAGGGACTTAGCTGAAGTGTGTGACTTACAGCGGATTCAGATCGTACAGGGTAGATATGAGGAAACCCTGATGACTGAGAATGGCCCAGTTTTCGATGTTGTCCACATAGATTGCGACTGGTATGACAGCGTGAAGACCGTGCTGCGTTATCTCGAGTCTCATCTGCGTCCAGGCGCCATCCTGCAGATTGATGACTATTCGAACTGGCGCGGATCGCGTCTTGCTGTCGAGGAAGCTGATTGGCTTGGGCATTACTCAAGGCGCCTGGTAGGTGGACCTCTAGTTATCGACACCGGTATCACCTCGGGCTGAACTGCTCGCTCGCAGTTGATCCAGCACAGACATCGACCCTGGTCTCCCCCTCCTCTCTCGCCATAACTGAGGTACAATAATAATGTAGCATACGGAGGGGGAAAACGTGGTAGCAAAAATCAGTGAGATACTGAGGGAGTTGCCCGAAGGAATCGCGGCGACCGATGCTCGCGATATGATACGGCGTGCCTATGAGATGGCTGAGCGAGCCCACGCCGGCCAAGGCCGAAAGTCCGGCGAACCCTACATTATCCATCCGCTGAGTGTGGCCCACATTCTGGCGGAACTCAACCTCGAGCCAGCGGTGATCGCCGCTGGCTTGTTACATGATGTGCTAGAAGACAGCGATATCAGCCGCGACGAACTACGTGCTGAGTTCGGGGAAGAGGTACTCGTCCTGGTTGAGGGCGTCACAAAACTGGAGCGCGTGGAAAGGCGTGCGGAAAGTGACCTCGCTAGAGAACGAAGCATCCACGAGTCAGAAAGCCTGCGTAAGCTCCTTATGGCGATGGCCAACGATGATATCCGGGTGATATTCATCAAACTGGCTGACCGCATCCACAATATGCGAACGCTGGAATACCTCTCTCCTGAGAGTCAGATCCGGATGGCACGGGAGACACTGCAAATCTTTGCGCCGTTGGCCAATCGACTGGGCATCTGGGTGTGGAAGGCTGAGTTGGAGGACCTTTCCTTTCGCTATCTCAATGCCAAGACCTATTTCGAATTGGCGGACCTACTGGCGACGCGCAGTGAACTGCGGCAGGCCCGGGTTCAGCGCCACGTTGAGATGATGCGCAGGGCCCTGGCTGAAGCTGGTATTCACGCTGAGGTCAAAGGGAGACCCAAGCACATTTTCAGTATCTACCATAAAATGCGGCGCAAGAGCGTGCCTTTTGTCAGGATCTACGATGTTGAGGGTCTGCGAGTGATCGTCGATTCCGAGCCGGAGTGTTATCAGGTTCTAGGTGTCGTGCATCATCTCTGGAAGCCGGTTCCGGGTGAATTCGATGACTATATCGCGCATCCGAAGTCCAACGGTTATCAGAGTCTGCACACCGCGGTGATTGGTGAAGACGGTTCGTCGTTGGAGATCCAGATTCGTACGCACGAGATGGAGTACTTCGCCGAATATGGGTACGCTGCCCACTGGCGCTACAAAGAACGCGGGGTCCGGGTCAACCCGCAGCTGATGGATCAGATCTCTGCCATCCGTGAGAGTGTTCAGGAGCTAACCCAGGACGCCAAGGACGCACGGAGTTTTGTCGACTCGATGCGTTTGGATGTCTTTCAGGATCGTGTCTTTGCATTTACGCCGAAGGGTAAGGTGATCGACCTGCCGATCGGAGCTACACCGTTGGACTTCGCCTACTATGTGCATACTGAGGTCGGACACGGCTGCCGCGGTGCGCGAGTCAACGGTCGTTGGACTAACCTGGACTATCTGTTACAGACGGGCGATCAGGTGGAGATCATCACCGGACGTAAGGGGGGGCCCAGCCGCGACTGGCTCAATGAGGAGCTGGGTTTTGTCAAGACCAATCGAGCTCGCCAGAAGATCCGCCATTGGTTTCGACGTCAGGGGCGTGAGAAGAATATCGCTCGGGGACAGGAGATGCTGGAGAAGATCCTCAAGCGACTCTCTTTGAGTATGGAGTTCACGGAGGTGGCGAAGCTCTTTCGCCGCCGTTTCAACACCCTTGAGGAGTTCCTGGCGGCACTGGGGATGGGAGATCTCAGCAGTGATGCCGTCGTTAACCGTCTCGAGCAGCGCGTCAGGGAGCTGGAGGATGAGGAAGATGTATGGCCTGAGGAAGAAACCATCCCTCCCGCCCCCGAGATTGAGACGACAGGGATCAACATCCGCGGGACTGGAGGGCTGCTGACACACCTTGCCCAATGCTGTAATCCACTTCCCGGTGAGGATATTATCGGCTACATTACCCGCGGTAGGGGGGTGACCATCCATCGTCGGGATTGCTCGAATGTTCTTAACATGCCACAAATTGATCAGGACCGGTTGATTGAGGTCACTTGGGGAGCCGAGGAGCGCACATTTGCGGTTCAGGTGATGGTGACAGCCTATGATCGGTCGAGCTTAGTCCACGACATCACCGGCATTGTTGCGGATCGGGAGATCAATATGGCTTCGCTCAGTACGGGCAAGCGTGATCGGTACAATATCCTGCCGATCTACATGACCCTGGAGATTCCGGATCTAAAAACGCTCACACGCATTCTGGCCAAGATAGAGCAGCTGCCCAATGTGATTGAAGCTAAGCGGAACGTCTGAAGAGACTGCTGCTGGCCAGCTTCACTGCGTTCCGGCAATGTGACGGGCGTAACGAAAAACCGCGCACCGATACCATGGGCCCGGTTTTCCTGGTCTATCTTTCGTGCTCAGTCTGCTCAGTTGACAACGACCGCTCTCTCCCAAGCGAAGTACTCAGTGCGCGTCTCCTTCGCTTGAGCTAACCATCCCTGATAGGCTTGCTCCTCAAGCGACCCAAGCAGTTCGTCCAGAGGGCGCTCCTCGCGACCTTTGACATATACCACAACAAACTGATCATCCCAACTCATCACCGGCTCCGAAGCCCGACCTACCGGAGTGTTAAACGCCGCGCGCTCCACTTCTTCTCCAAGCTGGGGGGCGATGAATCCGGCCGGTAGCCACGGAATATCAAAACCGGACGTGTTTGGATTCTCATCGACCACGAATTCATCGGCGATGATCTGCGGATCCGCACCTTCATCATTGATGCGGGCGCTTACGGTCTCCGCGGCTTCTTCGGTCTCCACGATAAAGATGGTGGCCTCCACCTGGTCCTGAACCTCGGGTATGTCCTGAGCAAACTCGGCCCGTAAACGATCCCGCAGTAGGTCCGCGCGCACCATCGCGCGGAAGTCTCGTTCTGAGAAGCGCGTGACCTCCAAAACATTGCTCTTGAAGTGGCTGTAGAGCTCGTCGAAGTCCTCCGGTTCGGGAAGCGGAGCGATTGTCTCGGTAATGGGCGCCGTCGGATCTTCTGCGTCGGTGGTGGCCTCTGGATTGTATCCGAGCATCAGCCCAATCCGCGACTCAACCTCAGCATCGGTGACGCTGAGCCCGCGCACCTGTGCTTCTTGACGGACTAGTTCCTCTTCCACCATCGCATCCAACACCTGGCTGGCGTAGAGAGTTGCCATATCCGGCGACAACTGCTGCTCGAGATTGCTGAGCTGAAACTGGAGCTGCTGGATAAAGTCACTCAAACCGTCATCGTCGCCCTCGGGTGCCAGGGCTTGTTCGGCACTCAACTCCTGCAGGTACATCTGATACTGAAAGACCTCAAGTTGGGTCATCCAGCGCTCATATCCCTGCCGTGCTTTGAACTTCTCCGCGGTGATGGTGGTGTCGTTGACCTGCGCTACTGGCCTGCGAGCCTCGATAAAGACCTCGGTGACGATACCGTAGATAAGCAATCCAAGGATCACAGCGCCAACAGCTATGGCGATCCCCATGATGAGACGCTGGGCTCGCTGTTCCCTTTCCCGTCGGGCAAGCTGCCGGCGTGTGGGTCGTCTGTCCGCTATGACGCGTTTAGCCATATGTTCCTTCTATCTAGATATCAACATCGGGCATAGGTTGTTCCTATGCCCGATGTCATCACGGTCCGGTATACTAACGATCGACGTTTGCGACAAAGGGCAGGAGAGCGACATGCCGAGCGCGCTTGATAGCCACTGACAACCGTCGCTGGTGCCTTGCACACGTCCCAGATTGACGGCGAGGGCGAATCTTGCCTCGGTCACTCACAAACCGCTGCAGAAGCGACACATCCTTATAGTCGAAGTGCTCTCGTCCTTCGGTGCAGAACTGACAGGTCTTCTGACGCCTTGAAAAGCGTCGTCGTCGTCGATAATTGCTCACTTCTTTCTTCTCCTTGACTTACCTAGAATGCCTCGCGGGCGCCATAAGCTCCTTGATAGTCTGGGTCACTGCCACCGTTGGGCTTGTCCAAGAAGATAAGCTCCTGTGCCACTAACTCGGTTCTGTAGTGGCGTTCGTTATCCGCGCCTTCCCAACAGCGGGTCTGCAACCGACCCTCTACATAGACCTGAGAGCCTTTATGCAACCGTTTCTTGCATAGCTCAGCTAATCCGCCCCACGTGACCACGTGGAACCACTCAGTCTCTTCTTGGCGCTCGCCCTCGCTGTCGGTCCACTGGCGTGCAGCAGCTACACTGAAAGCAGCAACCGGTCGCCCGCCGGAGGTGAAACGCATCTCTGGATCACGGCCCAGGTGACCGATGACCATCACTTTATTGAGACCATGTGCCATTCGCGAGGTTCCTCTTGACTGAAGGATCTGGATATCTTGACGGTCAGGGCTACTAGCTTGCGGTTGCACCTTCAACCACGTCCTCAGGGGCTTCTGGCGTCGCAGCTTCTGGCGCGGCAGCTTCTGGCGCGGCAGCTTCTGGCGCGGCAGCTTCTGGCGTCGCGTCCTCGGTTGACGACTCCTGAACCTCTTCAAGCAGCTCAACATCCTCAATGCGGGTGATCAGATGCCGCAAGATACCCTCAACCAGACGCAGATTCCGATCCAACTCGTTGATTACACTAGACTCCGCAGAGAACTGGACCACAAAATAGCGACCTTCTCGCTTATCCTGGATAGGATAGGCAAGGCGCCGCATTCCCCAACTCTTGAAACTGCGGACCTGCGTTTCGGCAAGCTCAAAGTATCGCTTTGCCCGCTGCATAACGTTATCCACCGCTTCATCGTCGAGCTCAGGGCTGACGATAAACATCAACTCGTAATTTCGTGTCTCCAAGACGGTAATGTCTCCTTCCATGGGATTACCCCTGACCCAGCGCCAGGGGCAGAAAGCCCGTCAAATCACACCCGCTCATCATACCACAAGACCGTGAATTGGCAAAGAAAAAAGTCTGAGTTGACCTATAAGCCGGATTCTGTCAGCCTGGCCTACCATACGTGCGGAAGGCCAGGAGGTGATCATCTGTCTGGGAGCACGGTCACCCGTGCTCTCGTGCAGCCTACCCGAAGGTCGCCTCTGCGCTGCTTGTCGGTCCAGCCGATGTTGCTTTGCGCAAAGGAAGGGCACGGATCGCGCCCCAGCCGTAGCTCTTCCCCCTGCTTGGCCTTGCTCCCGATGGGGGTTGCCTGGCCGTGCTGGTTGCCCAGCACGCCGGTGGTCTCTTACACCACCTTTTCACCCTTACGCCCTCAGAGCCCTTGGCCCGAGGATCGCGGTCTGTTTCTGTGGCCCTGTCCGCGGATTACCCCGCCCGGGCATTACCCGGCATCGTATCCTGTGGAGTCCGGACTTTCCTCGGCCTGAAGATCCACATCAGGTCGCGATCACCCGGTCGACTCAGACTTGCGACAGTGTCGTGATTACAATCTTACCGCAATTTACCTTTCAGTCAATGAACGTGCATGCGCTTCAACATCGCGATCCTCTGGAGAAGGGCAGAATCGCCACTGGACAACCTCTGGGGGGGCCAAGAACCGGGCTCGTGGGGCGCCTAGCCCTTCCAGACCGAGTCCTCGTGAAACATAGAGCGTCGTATTTGCTTCTTGATGGCGACCTTTCTCGTAGCGCTTTCCCCACCGTGAGCCGGTCGTCAGCGCACCATAGATTGGAGCCGCGATCTGCCCCCCGTGTGTATGGCCGCAAAGGTACAGATCGATCTCAAGATCAACTGCTACCGGCATCAGGTCTGGCGTATGGTAAAGCAGGATGCGGTAGGCATCCCTTGGTGTCGTCGCGGCGAGCTTCCTAAGCGCTAGAGCGTCCCTTGCGTCATTGTAGGTGTTACGTATTCCCAGCACCCAGATCGCGTCTCCATCAAGCTGGATTTTTACTGCCTCGTCGTCCAGCCAGTGGATCGGAAGGCCCTCAAACACTCCTGGCACCACGCTCGGAATGTCCACGGTAGGGCTGCCGGTCACGGCGTAGACACCAAGAGGCGCCTCAAATTGGCTCAACAGGCCGCGGGCGCCGGCATGGGCTTTTGGATCGTAGACAGATGACAGATTGAGGTAGTCTCCGGTCAGTAGAAGCAGATCCGGCCGGTGCTGGTCGAGCAACTCAAGAAGCTGGCGTTCCCGTGGGGAGCTCCGCTCGAAGTGGATGTCGGAGATGTGTAGTGCTGTAACGATTCTGCCCCCCCCCCAACTCTGCACATGCTGAAGCTCGCTGGTTTGAGTGACCCGAAAGGGCTCGATCCACGTGGCATAGAAAGCGACAGCAGTCAGCAGGAAGTTGACGCCCAACGTCAGGCCTAGCGCCGGCGGCCAGGGCATAAGGGCTCTGCCTAATCCGAACAAGCTCACGTGCACCAATGCCAGTCCCAGCAAAGGCGGCGTTACCGGTCCCCAGGATCGCGCGGTCCGAGGTAGGTATTGAAGCATTATCCAGTCGAGGGCAAGCAAGATGGCGAAGCTAGCGGCTGCCAGAAAGGCGTGCTGCCCCCAGAGTCGGGCAGCCATATAGGTTAATCCCAGCCAGAGCGGCAGCAGCAGCCAGGGTGACAAGGTTCCCAGCTGTCCTGTTAGGATCAGGGTGCGGTGGACGAAGGAACTGCTTCCATCCTCGCGGTCGGGCGGAATATCCGCGTAGGGAATTGGTGACTCTGGAGCGTTCACGAGATGGTGTGGCTAGTTATCAGTGTCTGAATGCCTTGGTTGATGGTGGACACTCTGCGCCGCTAAGGACCCGTCTTGTTGTTTTTCGAATAGGCGCGCGATCTCATCACGCTCAAACTTCGGTAGTGGACGCGTGCCAGTCTCGTCTTTGAGCAGCACTTCTGGTGCCTGTTGCAGCGTGCCAATCCGTCGAGCGCTAATGCCCTCTTCTTCAAGCGCTTGAATGATACGGGCGGCGTGGTCGGGTGCCGCTGCAATCAGCAGTGCTCCAGAGGCGATTACGCCTAAGGGATCAAGGCCAAGGTAGTCGCAGATCGCCAATGTCTCAGGGAAATAAGGCAGCAGTGGCGCCTCAACAACGGCGCCCAAGCCTGCGGCGGTGGTCAGTTCGTGGATGCCCGTTGCCACGCCGCCTTCTGTGGGATCGTGCATTGCGTGCACCTCCCCGGCCGAGGCGGCTACCAGAGCATCCTTGACAACGCTGATACCTGGATCGTGGAGAAACTCCGCGGCTCTCGCAATTAGACTGGGCGTCAACGCCTGCGAAAGCCGCTCTCGCAATTCGCGGGCCAAGATCGCGGTACCCTCAACTGCAATGCCTTTGGTAAGGAGTATGGCATCATCAGGTCGGGCGCCGTCAGATCGAATCAGGGCTTCGGGATCCACCTCACCGAACATCGCACCGACCGCGATAGGACGATCGATGGCGTGGGTAATTTCTGTGTGGCCGCCCACAACGCTGACTCCGAGCTCCTCACCAGCGAATCGGAGTTGTTCAAAGATCTCGGTGACCAGTGCGCCATCCGTCTTCCCTTCTGGCAGCAAGAGCGTGACAATGAACCAGCGCGGCCGAGCACCGAGGCAGGCAACGTCATTGGCGTTGATGTGCATCACGTACCATCCGATCTCATCGGTGGCAAAGGTGATTGGATCGGTTTTGGTGACCAGATAGCGGTCTCCAAAATCGAGCACAGCAGCGTCTCGGCCCAGGCCCGGTCCAAAGATCACCCGCGGATCCGGCTTAGGTAAAACGTGGTCGAGGAGCGCGACCAGGTCCTGGTGCGGCAGTTTGCCAACCGGATAGGAACCACGATGGTGTAGAGATTTCATAAGTGGGGGTCTCCAGACTTGCGAGGTTAATCACCAACCAGGATAGCAATCCGATCAATGGCAGAACCATAGGTCCATCCTGAAGCGTAAATCTCAACGCGCTGCAGGACGGCTGGCCGGATTCCCTGTTCTCTCAAGAGCGGCAGCAGATCCTCCGATTCATAGTCCCACCAGACGTTGAAGGCTGGAATCTTGATGTGCTGTGCTTTCCAGCGGCAGCTTATGCAGACATCCTGGTTGTCACCGTCCAATACGTAGAAGCCCTGCAGCCACTCGTGGAGAGTACCGCCCGCTTCATCCGTGAACTCGATCCTGATCATCATCGGGCATTCGGTACCCAGCGACCCACAGACCGACAGGGTCTGGACCCCGACCAAAACGCGAGCCTGCACGCGCAGTGACTCGGCGCTACGAATGTCTCGGCTGAGTTCCTGTTTGATCCTTGTCTCGGCATGGCTCTGACCGTGGCGGTCAAAGAAGACGACCGAGTTTCGGTCTCCCAGCTTGGCCTGCCGGACGGTACCGCCGCTCTCTTGCGGATCACCCGTGTCGGTGATCGTGACCCAGTGCTCCAGGTTTGGTTCCTCGAAGTTGCCGTTGCGGTTACGCAGGATATCGGTCTCGCCGACATAGATGCCCCCTAGACCCTCCTGTGTCATCTGGGTGCGTTGCGGCGCTACAAGAACCAGAGGCCGATCGGTGGAGGGATCGGTGACCCGTGCTCTGCCGACGTTCACCGAAAACTCGGTAAGAAGCTGTTCGATGACGAAGGCGAATGATCCTTCCTCAAGCGTGATCAAGCCGTGTGGAGTCTGCGCCATCAACTCCGCGTGGCGCCCATTGCCAGCAAGTGAGACCTGCATTTTGTGAGCTTGATCAGCTTGAAGCTCGATCAGGTGTGGCAGTGGGCTGACTGGAAATCTCGGGGTTCGGATGTTACCTATCGCCAGATCGGTCTTCCCGCGCAGTTGGATAGTACTGATGGGGATCTCGGCCTGGTCGGGGTGGTAGAAAAGCAACAGGGCCTGGCCCTCCTCATTCATCTGGACGAGGCTCCTGGCGCGGACGTCGGCCTGATGTCCGCTTTCCACCACTACTCTGGTGTCACTGCCGGGCGCCTGATAGGTCACCGTTCCCTCCTGAGCGTGCAGCTCTATGTTCATCGCTCGGGTGCTGTTTAGCACGAATCCTCGGACTGCCAAAGGAATCCCTACCGAGAGGGTGATGCATACAAAGAGCGACAAGGTCAGGACAAGCCAAGCTAGATTCTCTGTCTTCTTTTTCATCGGAGCAGTCTAGTAGCGCACTCGGAACCGGCGAGCCTTGCCCTGAGGTTCTCTCCATTCTACCTCGACCCGTTCAACGTCGGCGTGGGGTGGGCCGCTTCGCACGGCCTTGATCAAACGTTGCAGCTGCTCCTTTTCCCCCTCCGCCCAGACCTCCACAGTGCCATCGTCGCGATTGCGCACCCACCCGCGGACGTCCAGCCGAGCGGCTGTGACACGAGTCATATGGCGGAAGCCCACGCCTTGAACGCGACCGTGAACGACGAGATGCGCTGCACAGGGCTGTATACTCTGATCGTGTGATTCGTTCATAGATTGTACCTTTGGGCCTGTCAAGCAGATGAGGTCAACCATATTACACTCATGCCCGGTCATTCTAACTGAGTCACGGCTTATGACAAGAGACGTTTGGACTCGTGAGCTTTTGTCATGACCTCAGACGTTGCTATAATCGGTGTATGAGAGCATACAGACCTCTGGTGGCTTTCAACGCCCATCTTCTGGCCGGCGACCCTTCCTATCGGAGCGCCGGCATCTCCGTCTACATTGAGAATCTGCTCCGGGGTTTGGATCGCGGCGACTATGGAATTCGCCTGGAGATCCTTCTCGGTGGTGGGATCCTGCCGCCAGGCGTTGCTGCACCTGTACGACGATCCAGATTCAGAACCCATCGACCCGTACGACGCATCCTTTGGGAGCAGGCGATTTTGCCCTCTCTGCTGCGCGATTTGGAGGCAGACCTGCTGCACGCTCCCGCCTTTGCCGGCCCGTTGCTGACGACCTGCCCTCAGGTGATTACCGTGCACGATCTGAGCTTTCTACGGCATCCCGAGTTCTTCCGGGCCGGCAACCGTCTCTATTTGCAGCTCATCACCGGTATGGCTTGCCGACGGGCAATGGCTGTGATCACCGTCTCACATTTTGGAGCCCAGGAGGTGGTTAGCCTACTTCGTGTTCCGAACGAGCGAGTTTTCACCGTTTACCACGGTGTTGCCCCGCGTTTTCGTCGGCTTCCCCGGGAGGCCGTCAGCGAGTTTCGACGTGCCCGCGGGCTTCCTGATCGGTTCATCCTCTTTATGGGAACTCTTGAGCCGCGGAAGAACCTCATCCGCTTGATCCGTGCCTTTGACCGGCTCAACGATCCGGAGCTTCATCTGATTCTGGCTGGCGCCCGGGGCTGGTTCTATGAGCAGATCTTTGCCGAAGTGGAACGGCTTGGGCTGAACGACCGGATTCACTTTCCCGGCTATGTCGCTGCGGAGACGCAGGCTTTCTGGTATAATGCGGCGTGTGCTTTTGCATATGTCTCGGTCTACGAGGGATTTGGTATGCCGGTCCTGGAGGCCTTGGCTTGTGGTGTCCCAGCCGTTACCTCATCGTCAACTTCTCTTCCGGAAGCTGGGGGACCCGGTGTGTTGATGGTTTCGCCGGAAGATGAAACGGCGATTGCGGATGGCCTGCATCGTATTGTTTCGGAGGGATCCCTGCGCCAGCAACTGGCCCAAGACGGCTTGGCTTATGCGTCGGGCTTCTCGTGGGAGAAGACGGCAGAGGGGACGGCAGACGTCTACCGTTGGGTGGTTGCCAGAAAAGGAACGAAGTGACCGAAAAGCAGTGGAATATCGCCCCGATTTGGGTGATCGCCCTGGATATTGCACTGATCAACCTGGCGATGGGGTTGGCCTACGTGTTTCGGTACCGGCTGCAGTGGTTTCTGGACGTTGTCTTCGATGCTCCTTTTAGCGCCTATATCCCTTTTAACGTGTTGTTCTCCCTAGGGGTTCCCGGAATACTTTGGGCTACACGCGCGTATTCTGGCTGGCGTGGCCGGGCATGGCCCGAGCATCTTTTCCGAATCATCAATGCGGTGGGGATCACACTCGTACTGGCGTTGGCTGGCTCGTTCCTGACCAAGCCCTTGGTTTACTCACGCTTGTTGCTCTTTGAGAGTGCGGTCTTTATGGTCGGGCTGCTTTCGCTGAATCGTGCGATCATTCTGGTGGTTCTGGGACACCTGCGTCGGCGCGGTTGGGGGGTCAAGCGGATCATCATCGTCGGCGCGGGGGAGGTAGGACGCCGAGTGATGCGGACTGTGGTGGCGCGCCGCGACCTTGGATATGAGATTGTGGGATACGTTGACGACAATCCCGACAAGGGAGCCGGTCAGGTCGGCCGATTTCGAGGACTGGGAACCATCGACAGCCTGTCCCACGTGATTGATGCTGAGGAGGTAGATGAAGTGATTATAACCTTGCCCTGGAACTACCAACGCCGGATTCTGAGCGTTCTGCGTGCTTGCGCTCGGCGGCAGGTCAAGGCCAGGCTTGTCCCAGATCTCTTTCAGATGAGTCTCAGTCGAGTTGAGGTGGGGGATCTGGGTGGCTTGCCGCTTGTTGAGATCAAGGAGATCGCGTTTGGTCCCTTCGTGCTGGCGACGAAAAGGGTGATTGATCTAGTCGGTGCTTCGTTGGGTTTGCTGTTCGGCTGGCCCTTCCTCTTGCTGATCGGGATTGTCATCAAACTCGATTCGCGAGGGCCGATTCTATTCAAGCAAGAACGCGTTGGAGAGAATCAGCAGCGTTTTCAGTGCTACAAGTTCCGAACGATGCGTCTAGGGGCAGAGAAAGAACGTGCGAATCTGCAAGAATACAATGAGGCCGATGGTCCTCTTTTCAAGATCCGTGACGATCCTCGCGTTACCCGAGTGGGCCGCCTTCTGCGTCAAACAAGCTTGGATGAGATTCCACAGTTGATCAACGTCATCAGAGGCGAGATGAGTCTGGTTGGACCACGCCCTCCGATTCCGTCTGAGGTTGAGCAATACCGTCCCTGGCATCGTAAGCGCTTGTCGGTGCCGCCTGGCATCACAGGCTTGTGGCAGGTAAGTGGTCGTAGTGAGCTGACCTTTGAGGAGATGGTGCTGCTTGATCTCTACTATATCGAGCACTGGTCGCCCTGGCTGGATGTGATGATCTTGTTGCGCACTATTCCCAAGGTCCTAGCCCGGGACGGCGCCTATTGAGCCTTGAGACAATGTCGGGGAGTATGTGATGTCTACTTGTCTACTAACAGAAGCAGAACGCCAATCTCTGCTCAGGTTTCTACAGGCACTGGTCAAAACGCCCAGTCCCTCGGGTCAGGAAGACCAGGTTGCGGCGCTTATTCTGGAGGAGATGCGGCGTCTAGGCTATGATGAGGTTTGGATGGACCGTGCCGGCAGTGTGGTTGGGCGCATCGGGCCGACGTCCGGGCCGGCTTTGATGTTCAACAGTCACATGGATACCGTTGCGGTCACGGACGCGTCATCGTGGATTGCCGACCCCTTTGATGCAGTCATCCGGGATGGATGTCTGTACGGCCTGGGTGCCTGTGATATGAAGGCGGGCCTAGCTGCCACTGTTTACGGTGCGGCTGTCGCAGCCAGACGTTGTTCAAGTCTCTCCGGATCGATACTGGTTGCCTGTGTCGGCCTGGAGGAGCCCTCCGAAGGAACATGCACGCGTCTGCTCTTTGAGGAAGGACAGCTCTCTCCAGCCTGGGTGGTTATTGCCGAGCCCTCGAATCTGAACGTCGTACGGGCGCAGCGTGGACATGTAGAAATGACGCTGAGCGTGGAGGGACGTTCAGCACACTCCTCCGCGCCAGAGTTGGGGGAGAATGCAATCTACGCTGCGGCGCGCCTTGTTTTTGGCTTGGAGCTGCTTTCCGGACAGCTTGGCGATGATCACTTCATGGGATCGGGCGTGTTGACCGTGACGGATATTCGATCCCATGCCGTCAGTCAGAACGCCATTCCCGATCGCTGCGAGATGTTTCTTGATCGGCGCCTTACCGTAGGAGAGACAGAGGCGATGGCATTACTGGAGGTCCAGCGCGTGATTGCCCGTGAGGCCGTAAGAGCAGAGGTCAGGGTGATTGAACAGGAGGTGACTACCCATACAGGTCAGGTCCTCACTGCTCGCCGCGTGTCGCTGCCCTGGATTCTAGACGAGCGCCATTCGCTGGTGCAGGCGATGCTCAAGGCCGCAAAGGCCGTGGGCCTGCGCCCCAGCACCACTCACTGGCATTTTGCGACCGAGGGTGCCTACACGGCGACCGTGGCGCGGGTTCCCACCATCGGCTTCGGTCCCGGTGATCCGACGCTGCTTCACTGCTGTAACGAGCGCGTTGAGCTCAAGCAGGTTTATGCTGCCGCCAGCGCCTACGCAGCGCTGGTGGAAAGGCTGTTGGGTTCCTAGATGTCGACAGATGTGCGACTTGAGCCGTCCGTAGCTAAGGCGCTGGCAGAGGCTGCCCCTGTCGTCGCGCTGGAGTCGGCGCTTATCAGCCACGGATTTGCCCATCCAGCCAATCTCGATATCGTTCGGCGGATGATGGGGGTGGTTGAAGAGACCGGCGCCAAACCGGCGATTGTAGCGATCTGGGATGGGCAGCCCGTCATCGGGCTGAGCTCACTGCAGCTTGCGGACCTCGCGACCGACATCGACGCTGCAAAAGTGAGCCTTCGAGACCTGGGTTTGATCTCTGGTCGCGTTGGTCATGGCGGTACAACCGTCGCTGCTACGGCGTTCCTGGCTCAGCGGGTTGGCATCCAGGTTTTTGCTACCGGCGGTATTGGGGGCGTGCATCGGGGTCACCCCGACGACGTTTCAGCTGATCTTTCGGTTTTGGCCTCCACTCCGATGATTGTGGTTTGCGCTGGGGCCAAATCCATCCTTGACCTACCTCGCACTCTGGAGTATTTGGAGACTTGGGGCGTGCCGGTCTTGGGCTGGCAGACTGATGAGTTCCCCGCTTTCTACAGTCGCGGCTCTGGTCTGCCTGTGGATCTGGAGGTCACCGAGGCGGCCGAAGTAGTTCGGGTTTTCCAGACGCAGCGCGCACTCGAGCTGCCGCAAGCAGTGCTGGTCACCGTCCCTGTGCCGATCGCGGATGAGGTCCCGATCAGGGTTGTCGAGCCGCTTATTTCGCAGGCGCTTGCCGAGGCTGAAGCCCAAGGCATTGTGGGTAAATCGATTACGCCCTTCATCCTTGAGCGCCTGGTCGAGCTAAGCGGAAACCGCACTCGGCAGGCCAACGAGAGTCTGTTGGCGAACAACGCGCGGGTTGCAGCTCAAATCGCTGCCGCTCTTTCCTCAGTGTAGACGCACGCCAGAGCCGTCGCTACAGCCCGCGTCAACGGTCTGGGCCGGCTAGCATAGTGGCAGATGTAATCTGCACTTTTAGGGTCTGTTAGCCAATAACTTTCCCATCGCGTGACCAACGTTGCGAGGTTAAGCCACTAAACGTGCTTAAGGCTCGCAGACCTCAAACGCGAAAGTAGCGTGCGGGATAGGCCAAGCTGCAATCGCGCGGAATGTTATACGTTGACGAGCCCTTAGGCTAAGGAGGATTTTGCGCCCTGGCACCTTCTAGCCCTCTAAGTTTCGCTGACTACGCCTCAAACACCGGCGTGCTGAGGTAACGTTCGCCGGTATCCGGGAGCACCACCACCACGGACTTTCCGGCGCCTAACCGCTGAGCGACCTGCAGTGCGGCAACCGTTGCACCGCCAGAGGACATACCAACTAGCAGTCCCTCCTCACGAGCCAGGCGGCGTGTCATCTCCCAGGCATCTGCGCTCTTCACCTGGATCACCTCATTCACCACGCTCATGTCCAGCACATCTGGTAAAAAGCCGGCGCCAATCCCTTGAATGCGATGCTCACCAGGCTCCCCCCCTGAGATAACCGGAGATCCTGCAGGCTCTACAGCGAAGACTTGGACATGGGGGGCCTGCTCTCTCAGGCACCGACCTACGCCTGTTACAGTGCCGCCTGTACCCACACCGGCGACAAAGGCGTCCAGATCTGGAACCTGAGCCAGCACCTCAGGCCCTGTTGTCTGATAATGAACGTCGGGATTCGCCGGATTTTCAAACTGGTTGGGCATATGGGCACCTGGATTCTCTGCGACGATCTCCGCAGCTTTGGCAATTGCGCCCTTAATCCCTTGCTCTCCGGGGGTCAAAACTAGGTCGGCACCGTAAGCCTGAAAGAGCTTGCGACGCTCCACACTCAGAGAATCGGGCATCACCAATATCAAGCGGTAGCCCTTGTACGCTGCGACCATGGCCAGACCGATTCCCGTGTTACCGCTGGTCGGTTCAACGATCAGGCCGCCGTTCCGAAGTTTGCCCTTTTCTTCTGCTGCCTCGATCATCGAGAGTCCGATCCGCTCCTTGACGCATCCGCCGGGGTTTTGGCGCTCGAGCTTTGCCCAGATCGTGGCCATATCAGGGCCCACCACTCTGGAAAGGCGCACCACCGGAGTGCGCCCGATGAGGTCCAGGACGTTCTCTGCGACAGCTCCCGTAAATCCTTCAGGCTTTAGGCCCATGATTCAACTTCCTCCTCCACAAGCCGGTCCGACATTAACTCTCGCCGCCCCTCAGGCTCGGTCCTCTCTAGCTCCTGTAACTTCTCCTGTATGTACGCTTCCAGGTCTGCGATGCGCTCCTCCATCTCGCGAAGACGTTCAGTGACGATATCCGGCAACTCCTCGTGGCGCAGGTCGGGTTTGCGGCGGCAGGAGATTCCGTTGATCTTGACAACCTTAGCCGGTACCCCGACGACGGTTGCACAAGCTGGCACGTCCTTGATAACCACGGCGCCCGATCCGACCTTGCTGTTTATGCCAACCTCGATGGGGCCGAGGATGACGGCATTGGATCCGACCACTACGCCATCCCTAAGGGTTGGATGGCGTTTCTTCTTTTCCAACGATACTCCGCCCAACACGGCCCCTTTGTACATCAGTACATCGTCCCCGATCTCTGCTGTCTCGCCGATCACCACGCCCATACCGTGATCTATGAAGAATCGTCGACCGATGGTGGCTCCGGGGTGTATCTCTATGCCGGTTAACCAGCGTCCGATGTGAGAGATAAAGCGGGCGGGAAAGCGCCATCCCCAGGCCCACAGTCGATGGGCAACCCGGTGCATCCAGATAGCATGGAGACCTGGATAGCTCGTCAGGATCTCGATGACGCTGCGAGCGGCTGGATCCTTATTGAAGACGGTCTGAATATCCTCTCGGAATCGCTGCCAGGGGTTGGGGTGTTCGTAGACGCGCTCATTCTCTGGGAGACTGGCGCATTCGCCGCAGCATTCGTCGCAGCATTCGCGGCATTCCGGACACGTTCTTACCTTGCGCGCCTCGTCGACTTGCTCTGACATACCTATCCTCTCATTTTGCTGCGGGCCAGGCCTCAGAGCCTGTGCCTCTTATTTTATCTACATCATTCTACTTTAAGATGAGGCATGTGTCAAAGCGAATTCCGGCTGCTGCGATGTGTTTGGGTTGCAAAAGGATATGGTTTGAGTATCATTAAGGTAAGTTTACGGTCTTGAACCGAGGGACACTGCACGGGGCAGAGATTGACTGGGTTCTCTCTCTTTATCGATTCCTGGTCTGCTCCGGAAGTGGTTTGGTTTCTGGAAAAAGAGCGTCCAATATGATCGACCTACTGCGAAGTCCAGGCCCTTTGTCTTTGGAGCTGCCCCTGTCGATCTCCGGCCTGCTGCTGCTATTGGGCTATCTAGCTCTGTTTTTCTTCTTGCTGTGGCGGCACCGACGAGACTTCCATCGGTTCGATCGCAAAGCGTGGATTATTTATGCTTTCCTGATGGCGGTGATCTTTCCGCTACATCGACTGATGGCAGTTCGGTGGACGGAAACGGTTATGGTTCCTCCTGGACCGATGCGGATTCTGCCTTTCATCTCCGCCATTTCACTGCCGGGACAAGCGCTGATCGGTGCTGTTGCCTACCTTTTTGGGCCCGCCCCTGGTCTCCTGGCCGGTTTGGTTGGAGGGCTGGCTTGGGCGCGCTATATGCCTCTGCTGGTGACTGATGTATTAGCTCTGTCGATGTGGGGATTTTTGGTGGGTGCCTTCCTTCACCAACCCTATCGCGGGGATGTCTTTCATATCCTGCGGCAGCCGATAGTTGCCTTCGTGCTGGCCTCTTTCACCACAGTGCTCCTCCTCTCCCTGAGCCGGATTACCGCGACTCAGATGACAGACGGCCTCCGGATCATTGACTTTGTCGTTGTGCTGTGGCGGAATGAGCTGCCGCTCTGGCTTGTGACAGGAGCCGGTCTTGGCGTTGTGCTGCAACTCATCTTCCTGAAGCCCGAGTGGCGAGTGCCTGCGCGAGCCGACACCCCTTCTTTTTATAGTCGATCACTGAGCGCGCAGTTCATGGTCCTCAGTGTCCCGCTGGTGATCTTGAGTTTTCTCTTCTCTGTGATGGCTGTGACCAATCGCAGCGTTGCGCTCGCCCGTGACCAGTCGATTGAGGAGATGCGGCGCAGCGCAGCGATTGCTGGGAGGAGCCTGCAACGCTTCTATGTTACTGGACGACATCTGATACAGGCCTTTGCGGAAGAGCCGAAACTGGTGAGTGAAGAGCCTCGGGAGCGGTTGGAGACGCTGATCATCGGATTGCGGGTCTTGCCCTACTTTCAGCAACTGCTATTGGTCCGCGACACCGCCGGTGAGTTCGTTGTTGTCGCCGCTGCTCCGTTTGATGCTTCGCGGGTGACCTTGACGGCGCAGGAGATCGATGCTTTGGAGGCACTCAAGCTTCTGGGGATGGGCACACAGGAGACTCCAATCATGGAGCTTCCCCTGAACCCCGAGTTTACGGGTAACGGTCTCAGTATTCTGGGATGTGTACAGCCTGGAGGGCTCATCTCTGATGCGCCCCCAGAATGGTACCTGATTGGTCGGGCGCTGGTGAATCTACAGCCCGATGTCACCGCCGCTCTGGCGGCTTTGGAAAAGCCGTTGAGTCTCCAAGATGGTGAGACGGGGTTCGAGTATACTGGCTACGTGATCAACGAAAGCGACCTGATTGTGGCACATCAGGACACAACGCAGCTGTATAGACTGCGCTCCTTTGGAGAAACTGGAGAGCTGGACGTCGGCAGCGAGGTCAGGGGACAGGTGTTTGAGACAGTGACGCCCGAGGGTGAGCACGCGCTTGTCTACGTTCATGAGGTTGAGACGCTTCCGCTCCGGGTTGTGCTGGAGTTACCCTATGCCTATGTCTTGGCAACAGCGAACAAGACTGCTGGTTCTCTGGCTGTTGTTCAGCTCACCTTTGGATTGCTCCTCAGCATCGCGATTCCGCTGCTGGCCTCGCGGGTGACGCGTCCGCTGAATTCGCTGGCTCAGGCAGCAAATCGCATCGCCGGCGGCGACCTTCAGGGCACGATTGTGATCGCTGGAGATGATGAAGTGGCTCAACTGGGCGATGCGCTGGAGCGGATGCGCGTTAGGCTTCAGGAGCGACTGAACGATCTTTCGCTACTCCTTGATATCTCCCAGCAGGTATCGGCCACGCTGAACCTTGAACGGGGTATTGTCCCGATTCTGGAGGGAGCTTTGGCAGAGACCTCCGGAGCTGTCGCCCGGTTTATCACATTGCGCGAAAGCGGTCGACAGATTCAAGTCTACTCGGCCGGTGGCATAGAGGGAGACCTGAGCCGCCTGGATCGGGCCCTGACCGCAGCTACATTGCAGCGAACGGATCCTCTTGTGCTGCCGGATTTGCGCAAAGCTCAGAAGCAGTTCCAGGTCGGGTCTCGCATACGAAGCGCCGCCGCGTTTCCTGTTCGCTCGCAGGGCAGCATGGTCGCGCTTCTCTGGGTTGGCGTCAAGGATCCTGACGCTTTCGACGAGCCCCGCATCAATTTCATTTCGACACTCGCGGGCCAGGCCGCTGTGTTGATTGAGAATGCACGTCTCTTCCAGACCACCGAAGGCGGGCGTCAGCGTTTGGCCGCGATCCTGGCTAGTACGCGAGATGCCATTCTCGTGGTCGATGCTGAGGGACATCTGCTCCTGACGAATCCGGCAGCTCAGAGGTTATTTGAGATTGAGCGTTCTGCTGTGGGCAACGCGATGGATGCAATCGGGCTGCCTCCGCCGCTGGTGACGGCTCTCACCGCCCAAACAACCACTGCTCGCCGTATGCGTCGCTATCAACTGGCCCTTCCCAAGTCTCTGCGCTCAGCTGTGAACAGCGAGGACGACGATGAGCTCTTGCCGCCTGTCGAGGTGCCCCTTGATGACGGTCGAACCTTCTACGCCAGCGTTGCTCCGATCAAGAGCAGCGAAGGCGTGACCGTTGGGGTGGTCGTCGTCTTGCGCGATGTGACGCACTTCAAAGAGCTGAATGAGATGAAGTCGGATTTTGTAGCGACGGTCTCGCACGACCTGCGCGCCCCGCTGACCTTTATGCGAGGGTATGCGACGATGCTATCGATGGTTGGCGACCTCAATGATCGCCAGCGTGACTATATGCAGCGCATCTTGGATGGGATTGAGCAAATGAACAGACTCGTGGGCGACCTGCTCGATCTGCGACGGGTGGAGGCTGGCGTCGGCATTCGTCAAGAGCCCTGCCGGCTTGGCCTGATTATGGTAGAAGCCGTGGAGTCAATGCGGGCGCGTGCCAGTGCCAAAGGCGTGGATTTGCGGCTAGAACCGTCAGAGGGATCGCCTACCGTGGTCGGCGATCGCACATTGTTGCGGCAGTCTGTCAGCAACCTGGTTGACAACGCTGTTAAGTACACACCGTCGGGCGGTGAGGTGGTCGTGGGATTGGACATTACCGAGGACACGGCATCCATACGCGTCTCCGATACAGGCATTGGTATTTCACCAAGCGATCAGGTACGGCTCTTTGAGAAATTCTATCGTATCAAGCGTCGCGAAACCGGAGCGATTCAGGGTACGGGTCTTGGTCTCGCCCTTGTGAAGTCTATCGTGGAACGTCACGGCGGGCGGGTATGGGTCGAGAGCGCGCTAAACCACGGCAGCACCTTCTATATCCAGTTGCCTTTCACCGCTGAGGAATACCTCGAGGTTGCCTCCCACTGAAGCTCCCGGGCGGTTGTGTTGTAGATGCTGTTGGTCTAGCGATGGTGCTGAGGCCCTTCCACATCTCCTGGGGAGCGACAATGGGTCAAGCGACGGCTCCGGCACTTAAGCTGAGGCGCTTAACGAGCCCTTAGGTTATGCAGACGCTGCAGGGCACGTAGCCTTGCGCTTTTGCCGTCTGAAGATCCCTGAAGCTGCGGCGATTCTCTTCCTGAATCTGGCGGGCCCAGCGGCAACTAGGATGGTGGACTTTGTTGCTTCCTGTGCTACCTACATAATGCGACTGCTGAATCTCCGTCGCAACCGAGGAGACGGAAGCTACAGGCGCTGGCGGCTCAGTGGCAGATGAATCGTCTGCGCTGCGGTCGTAGGTCGGCTGCGCAGTCGGGGATTCTCCGGTGATCGGAATGCGGAAGTGATGTTGCGCGGGCGAGGGGTCGCCGGTCGGTTGCGGTGTGCTTGGTTTCGCGGCAGGCGCCGAGGTCGCCTCCTCACGCAAGCGTTTGCCGAGGTAGAGCAGAATAGCCGGCACGGCAACGGCTGCCCCAAGCAGGGTAAATCCGATGACCCTTACCGCGTGACGTACCTTGCCTCGATCCCTGCTTGACTGCGTGCTTTGGATTTTGTCTTGCTGCTCTTGAGGCGATGTCATAGCTATACCTCCTGCTGTTGGGCAACTCGAGTGTCTTGCGCGACGATGATCCTTGTCACACAATCGGCCTCCAGGTGAGCTCTCTTCTATTATAGCACGGCTTCCCACTACCTGGTCAGGCAGAGTTCGATGAGGTCACGGACATCTGCCGTGGCCAGGCACATAGTTGTATCGGCAGCACCATAGTAGAATTTGACCTCGCCAGACGCCTCGAGGATCATCCCCCCCGGGAACAGCACGTGGTTGCGGTACCCGCCCTCAATCTCGTAAGGTGCCTCAGGTACCATCATAGGCGCTTTGCAGAGTCCCAAGACTCTAGCTGGATCTGCCAGATCCAATAGCATGATACCAGCTGTATAGCGTTTCTGCCACTGGGCCTCCCATCCGTTCTTGCCGCGATCGGGATCGAAGTCCACGGCGTGGAAAGTCGTCAGCCAGCCCCTTTCCGTTCTGACGGGTGGTGCGGCCGGCCCGATCTTGCAGTTGGCATACGGCACGTCTTCCACGGCAAGGAGTAGAGCGGGATCACCCCAGGCACGTAGGTCCTTCGAATTCGAGATCCAGATATCGAAACGCTCTTGCCATCGCCGTCCATAGATCGGCATTGGGCGCTCGAGGCGTATGTAATGTCCACCAATTTGCTCTGGAAAGAGAGCCAGGTTGCGATTGTCGGGCAACGTGGTGGTCAGGATCTCCCACGACTCGAAATCGTCGGTGACGGCTATGGCGCCCCGGATGCCATGCCCCGTATCGATAGCGAAAGTCATATAGCACCGACCTTCTAGAACCGTCAGGCGTGGGTCGTAGGCGCGGATGAAGTCGTCCGTTCGCAGCGTCGCCGCCAGATGTTCCGCGGCAGCTTCGAAACACGGGGTAGGGCTCACCGACCAGTGGATGCCATCCTCGCTAAAGGCCAGTCCTAGATTGGTGCCCTGGAGTTGTTGAGCTTCGAAGTCGCCGAAATCATTGCGGAATACCATCACATAGCGCCCCTGGTACCGTGCGACCCCCGCATTGAAGACCAGGGCTGCAGGATAGGGTACATCGCGATACGTCAGAATCGGATTTGCTGGATGTCGATGAATCACCTGCATAGACACCGGTCCATCGGTCTGTGTTTTTGCCACGGCTCTGAACTCCTTTCGGTTCAGTCGAAATCAGTCGGCCAATCAGGATGCCTATAATGGTCGAACAGGCGGGTGATCTCCTTAGGCGTTGTCCTGCCTAGGGAGAGCTCCGGAACCTCGCCTTGAGCGAAGAAGGTAGCGCCAGTGGTCTCGATGGACGGTGTAGGCTCGCCGTCGATGAGTCTGCAACGGAAGAAGAGCTTGTAGATCCCCCACAGCGCCGGTGGGGTGTGGCCGTGCAGCCGGCGGTCATAAACTGCCAGGAGCTTCTCTGCTCGAACGCGGTAACCGGATTCCTCCCAGACTTCGCGCTCGACGGCCTCGCTGGGTTGATCGTTGACATCGGCCCAACCTCCGGGCAACGTCCAACGACCGCCATCTTGCAGCTCCCGGACCAGCAAGATACGCGCTTCGCGAAAGACGACTCCACGCACATCGACTTTGGGGGTTTCATAGCCTTGTTCTCGGGCGAATAGACTCCGAATGGCCGCGACATCAGCTTGCCCGTAGCCGGCAGCCATCTCCGCTGCAATTGCTTGGACTCGTGCGTAGCGCTCCAGATCGAAGGGGTTCTCGGCATAAGTCAACCCCGATTGCGCCAGACTCCGCAGAGCCTTCACCCAAGTCAGCCAACGATCCTCTTGCGTTTGTGTCATAGTGACCTGTCCCTTACGTGCTTACGTACCGTGATGCGTCCTAGGCGAAGTGAGCCGAATTTCAGCTCCGTTTTGCAGCGCAGCTCTGTTGCATAGAGTAGTCCGGCGATGCCATAGATAAGCGCCGCCAGGACCGTGGTGACTCGAAAACTTAGATGGATCGAGAGGGCTGTGGAAAGCGCCGATCCGAATGCGGACTTTTCCCCGTTGACTACCCGGAGCCAGGGTGCGATTCGCTGGCGGTGCATTTTGGCCCAACGGATGCCAGCGGGAAACAGAATTCCCATCAAGAACTCCAAGATCGAGATCAAAACCTGCGCAGTGCCCATCCGCAGGGACGAAAGTCGTCCAATCCGGCTCTGATAGAGGCGGAAGAGAAATCTCATCACGCTGGCTGTGCCGCTGCCCATCAGAGCCAGAGAGATGGCTGCGAATGCGTGTCCAGTTATCCACACAGTCTATTCTCTACAACTCCTTGAGTTGGTCAATCCCCAAAGTTGGTGAACCTTGTGCTCCCGACTGTGGTATACTGTTTGAGGTGCTTAGCAAAATCGCTGACAAGGATTAGATGCCATTATGTCGGATTCGTCTGCAGCCTTACCGGATTACGAAGGAGCCATAGCCTATGCCATTGAAAGATTGGAACAGGCGCTGCCCAAGACTCGCCTCTACCACTCTCTTTGGCACACTCGCGACGAGGTGGGTGTCCGGGTTGTCTGGTTGGCGAACCAAGAAGGTCTTTCCCGGGAAGCTCAGGTGCTTGTTAGTACCGCAGCTTATTTCCACGATATTGGTTTCATCCGACAGGATGTTGATCACGAACGCGTTAGTGCCTTAATGGCAGGGGAAATTCTTCCTCACTACGGCTATGGTCCCGATCAGATCAGTCTGATCAAGGGGATGATCTTGGCAACGCGAATTCCTCAGGCTCCCAAAAACCGGCTGGAGGAGATCCTCGCCGATGCTGACCTAGACGTTCTGGGACGCGAGGACTTCCTGAGGCGCAACAGGGATCTGCGGGCTGAGCTGACGGCCTGTGGGCTGGCTGTTTCCGATGGGGAATGGTACACAAGCCAGCTTCTGTTTCTGCAGCAGCACCGCTATTTCACTGCAACGACTGCTCGTCAGCGGAGTCAGGGCAAACAGCGGAACATCCAGGAGCTGCGTAGTATCATCGCGGATTGCTGCACTTTTCGTCGCGCCCCCTCGGTCGTGGCTATGAGACCCGGTTTCATTAGGTCGTGAGTCTCCAGCGCTGCCGCCCGGCGCGCAGGGAAGTGCTCTGAGACTAGCCTATCGTCTGACCCCTCGGTGTCATTCTCAACTGGCGTGCCCCGTTTTCTTCTGGGCAGCCGGGATCGTCTCCTGGTTGCGGTATCTGTTCTCCATAGTTTTCACGGCAGGGTACTCTCCTTTTTAACAGGTAGGGAATGCCACTCTTCCTCCTTGTCTACGCCTCGTAAGTGTAGGATGATGCGTTTATGAATAGCAGGCGAACTCGCCACGCTGTGTAGCAGATCAACGACCGCGTCGTGGGGTGTCCCAGGTTTCGCCGACCGGTCCTGGAAGGCGAGAAGGGTGAGCGATTGTCGAAGTTGATTCCTCAGATGGTCAATCGCAACGACGGCCAGGGGTTGGACTAGGTCGTGTAAGGTGATCATATCCCCTTGTTGACTTCGTTTCCACCAACGCTGGCTGCCAGTCCAATCATGCACCGTATCAAGGGGGACCACTTGCCACCAACGGCGTGAGGCGTCTCCCGAACCTCTCAGCCGCTTGCCGTCTTTGTGGACATGCCCCTGCCACGTCGGAACCGCGGGGCGGGTCTCGGCGGAACCTATTGGGCTTGTACATCGAAGCGCAGAAGGGAGGCTAGGCCGTGATCGGCACTCCCAAATACTGCTTGTATCCGTATGCTCGGCAAGCGAGAAAGCTGAACGATCTCCTGCACCTGTCGCGCAACGTCTACAATGCGGCGCTTGAGCAGCGGATCACGGTCTATAGAGAGACCGGTAAGGGCATCACCCACACGGCGCAGTCCCAGCACTTCGGCACGCTGCGCGATGCTGACCCCGACGGTCTGGACAAGCTCAACTTCTCCAGTATGCAGTCTACCCTGCGCCGTCTCGAAAAGGCGTTTGGTGCCTTCTTCCGGCGTGTCAAAGCAGATGAGACGCCGGGATTCCCGCGCTTCAAGAGCATCGAGTTTACGCACGGCGACGGAGGCAAGCTGCGGTTCGACGATAACCGCCGAGCCGGGCTCTACGTCCAGAACGTGGGCGAGATCAAGCTTAAGCACCACCGTCGGATCCCGGATGACGCCAAGATCAAGCGTGTCATGGTTAAGTGTAGGGTGGGGAAGTGGTGTGTCTGATTCCAGATTGAATTGTCGGAGCCTCAGATCGCGGAGCGCGAAGCGCGCGAGATCGACATCGATGTTGGCTTGTGCCGTGGGCTGACTCTGAAGAATGGCGAATTCGTTAACCCCCCCCGTTACCTCAGGCCGTCGCTGCGGCAACTGCGTATCGCTCAGCGCCGCTTGGCTCGTGGCAGGCAAGGCTCGCGTGGTGGGCACGAAGCCGCCCGCCAGGTCGCCCAACGTCACGATCACATCGCGAATCAGCGCCGCGACTTCTGGCATAAG
>PWVB01000285.1 GCA_003562365.1 Anaerolineae bacterium | reverse complement strand
GCAAGCCTTCGCCCAACGTTCGTGGAGCGATGCTGACTGTTGCCGCCTGGCAGGACGGATCAAGAAGCACTTGGATGACTTGCTGTTGTGGCTGCGCGATCCTGCGGTCGAGGCCACCAACAACGCTGCCGAGCGGGCGTTGCACCCGGCGGTCATCACGCGCAAGACGTCCTTCGGGAGTCACTCGAAGAAAGGTGCCTTGGACTTTGCGCGTCTGTTGTCCCCGATTCGTACTTGGGAGCAGCAAGGTCACCACTTCTTCTCCACCGCACATGGACTGCTTTCGCAGTCGTACTCATAAAACTAAACGGTTACCTATAGAGAACTATCTAATCTGACGTGCATCGCCGGGAGACATCGCCGGTCAGCTGGCACGTCATAGGATCGATTCCAAAAGGGGGGCACAGAATGGAACTCACTACCCTGGTCTTCGAGAAAGGCGGTCCTCAGAACACCGCGGCGACCCTTCAGATTGCTGCCGAGCGTGCTCAGGCGCTGAGCATCCGGCAAATCATCGTGGCTTCGTCTCATGGCTTCACCGCGCGCGAAGCCCATGCCGTCTTCCAGCCGCTCGGTATCGATACTATCGCCGTTACCCTTAGCCACAGCTGGGAGAGCAAGGGCTGGCCGATGACGAAGGAGGAAAAAGCCGAACTACGGGCACTAGGCGTCCGCGTGCACACCGGCATCCACGCGCTGGGCGATGATGTGAACTCAGCCTTCTCTGACAAGTATGGCGGTCGCTCTATCCCAGAAGTGGTGCGGGACACCTTCTACCGCTTCTCGCAAGGCATGAAGGTCGCTGTCGAGTGCCTACTCATGGCCGCCGATGCTGGGCTTATCGACATGGAACGCGAGGTCATCACCATCGCAGGCAGCGGTAGCGGCGCCGACACCGCCCTGGTCTGCAAGCCATCCTATCCCCGCACCTTTCTCGACCTGGAGATCCGTGAGATATTGGCCAAACCTAGAATCCCCTGATGCAGCACCTTGTCGACGTCACTTTTTTATCTAACATGACGGTAACCGGAGCTTGACGTTAGAATCCAGAAAAGGAGTGTGCCTATGCCGATTTACGAGTATAAGTGCAAGACCTGTAGCCATGAGTTCACCAAGATCATACGCTCACCAGAGGATCGCCCAACGTCACCAACCTGCCCCGAGTGCGGCGCGGTCAAAACCCGTCGTATCATCTCAGTACCATCGATCGCCATAGGTGCGACCGGATCGGATCAGGTATCCGAGGAAATCGCTCGGGAGCAGGCGCGACAAGCCAGCCATCAGGATCTCGACGAGGCCCTCAGGCGCGGCCAAGCCGTCCGTGGCCAGGGTCGTGGTGGGAACGGCCTCTAGTCCCTCGTCCGCCGGGAAAAGACAGTCTATCGCTTGACAAGGTGTGGACATAGTTTACCATTGTGTCACACATTTCGATATGATATGATCGTGACCAGGAGGGAAGCCGTGAAAACCACCGAGGATCTTCAAGCAGCCTTTGCCGGAGAATCGCAGGCCAACCGTAAATACCTGGCCTGGGCCAAACAAGCTGAGCGAGAGGGCCATCCAGGCGTTGCTAAGCTTTTTCGGGCGGTAGCGGCCGCTGAGACGGTCCATGCCCACAGCCATCTGCGTGTGCTGGGTCAGATCAACAGCACCGTCGACAACCTAAGAGCTGCCATCGCCGGGGAGAACTACGAGGTACAGACGATGTATCCCGAGTTCATCGCCGATGCCGAAGCCGAGGAGCACCGCACGGCAATCCGCTCTTTCGACTGGGCGTGGCAGGTGGAGAAGGTTCACGGCCAGCTGTACTCGGATGCCTTGGAGCAGCTCGAGAAGGGCGAAGGACTTGATGGTGACGCCACTTACTGGGTCTGTGGCACTTGTGGGCATACACACATCGGGGACGAGCCGCCCGAACGCTGCCCCGTCTGCAATGCCCGCGCAACTGTCTATATGAAAGTTGACTGATACCCCAAGCTCCCTTGTTGAGTAGCGCGCCCGACATAGCAAAGTTGGGCGCGCTGGCATAGCACAGCCTCACGTAATGGTGTCCATCGGGGCTTCGGATCCAGATCGGGCTTGCTTCAGGAGCAGACATCATTGAGAAGTGCGGGTTCTAAGGCTCCCGGATTGTTGGAGCTGCTTGCTGGATAGGGTGGCCTCCCCTCACTCAGGGGAACGAAGAGTGGGGAGGACATTCCAACGCCTTCTCACTATCTCAAACCCGCACTCCGCGACGACCGCCGGCGGCTCATCCAGCGAGGCGATTCACTGCCCAGTATTGCGCCGGGCGCGCTCCGTTCAGCTCTAGGAATCGCACGCGAACGTATCCTCACGCTCTACCTCGAGTGGGACCATCGGTTGCACCACCTGCTCATCGTCGAAGGACGGCTATGCCTACTCATTGAGCGGGAAGTCTGCCGCATATCTCTGTGTTATCCTGACTAGCAGTGAGACCTGCTCTGACAGCTGGTAATGCTCGACGGTCCGCGTCACCCGGTGCGGGACTTGGCTCCGAAGGCAGCTGCTTAGGCATACGGCGTCCGCCGCTATCACAACGTAATCCACCATAGGCGTCTCACCCTCGATCTCAGAAGGCAGGAGTGGGAAACAGAAGGCCAGGGAAAGGGGCCCCGCAAGTTTGCAGCGCGCCTAGACATTCGGGGGATAAGCGCGCTGACAACAAGACGATCGCGCGGCAGTCAATCCCGTCCCGAAGTTGCGGCTGATGGTAGCGAGCGAAGGCGGCAAGGATCCTGAGGGCGCCAGTCACAAGGTGGTCTGGCAGAAGTAAACACCGAAGCGTCAGCTGCGTCAACGAGACCAGCAATGAACTGCGCACCGGGTTGTGGTATCGGTTGAACTCTGGCGAGATCCCCGATCTGCGATAGGATTGTGCTGGTCAGTTGGTTGTCGCTTATGCAGAGATTAGTCAGAGTGCTAAGTTGGCTATCTCGGGGGGGGGGCGCCACTTGGTTGGTTGTCTTCAGTTAGAGGACACGGATATGGCTGGCATGGCACGGTGCCCCGTGCGAGCCACAGGACGCCACGGCCACCGTCCAGCCTCCGTTATCCGTCCAGTTGTCGCTGTTGTTGGCCTAGCAGAGGGTGACAATCGCTTCGCACTCCGCATGGGGCATCCCGGAGGCGGCGCTTCAGTGTCGCCCTTTGCCACCCTGTTTCCCTCCGATCCCCCTGACCGCGGTTCTCGCCATTCTCCGGCCGCCCATCCAATCTGGCCGACATTGTCGCTATTCTGAGCAAACAAACGGTTGGTAGCACCACATTTAACCGTGGTCAGGTAAGCCACTCAGCTTGGAGGGCTAAGAAGGCCTTGGAGGGCCGTCCCCGCCGTTTCGGAAGCTGGGGCGGATGTGGG
>PWVB01000395.1 GCA_003562365.1 Anaerolineae bacterium | reverse complement strand
GACGCTCACGGACGAGATCGACGCCAGCGGCGGCATCATCGTCGTGGACCGGGAGCGCGTGGCGGCGGAGGACGCCCTCGATAAGGGCGAGCCGGGCCGTGCCCGCTCCATCCCGCGGGAGTTCGGCGCCGATGTCGCCACCGGTCGCGTGACCGGCCTGCGCCTGGTGGTTGAGGGGATTGCGCGCGACACGGCCCTCGAGTCGCAGATCCTGGTGAGCCTGTAACAGATGGGCGAGATGCTGACCAATGTCCCGGACACCTTCACCATACTGGCGATGGAGCAGGGGCCAGCGCAGGCCCGCCCGCCGGTATCCCTCACCACGCGGGTGCCGGAACGCGCGGTCGCTCCGGAGGAGCTGACGGCGCCGGCGCAGTTGGCCGTGCCCAGCTTCACCGCGCTCTTCGTCTTCCTGACCGTCCAGGTAGCGACGCGCTCCATTTACGACGAGAAGCGGGTGGGCTCATTTCGCCGGCTGCTTCCCTCGCTGATCTCCAAGGCCAACCTGCTGATCGGTAAGATACTACCCAGCGTGATCGCGTGCCTGATCCAGGTCGCAGTGATGCTCGGCTTGGGCATGCTCGTCCTGCCGCTTCTAGGCCCGCCGGCATTCAACTCGGGGAACGCGCCGCTGGCTGTAGCGCTGGTTGCGCTCCTGATGGCTCTCTGCTCCTCCGGACCTGGGATCCTGATCGCGGTCATGGCGGCGCACCTGGACGCGCTGTTGCAGGCCTATCAGCAGGCAACGAGGTACACAACCACTGTCAATACTGGCGGTGGGGCCTGCGTCGGCGGGAATGTTGACGTCAAGGGCAGTGATTTCGTCGGGCTGGACAAGCATATCACGATCACCATCATCACCGGGAACGGCAACGTCATCGGCGATCACGGCTCCAGCACCGTCATCAAACAGCAGGGTGCCAACGCCGAGGCCCTGGCGCGGGCTTTCGCCGCTTTCTACACCGCCGTCCAACGCAAGCCGGACCTGCCACCTGAGGACAAGGAAGATCGCCACGCCGAGTTGCAGGAGGTCGAGACCCTGCTACAGAAGGGCGGGGAGGCCCGCGAAGCCTTCATCCGGTGGCGCTTGCGCAACGTCGCGCGTATGGTGCCCGACATCTACGACCTGGTGCTGACGACCTTCGCTAATCTCGTCGCGAGGCTAGGCCTGGTGGCGAAGAAAGTCACGGAGAAGATGAAAACCGAGGCGGGGTAGGGGCTGGTTGCTGGATGCTGGCTACCCAGCTCTTTCGCTGACTCGCGCAGTTGCCAGGCAGCCGCCTTGTGGATCGAATTAACCATAGAAGATTGTATCTATGTACAATTTTATCCAGAGGGTCGCTATGCGCAAAGACAGAAACTACCCAGGCTGCGCCGGATCTGTTCCGGGAGCACGGCATCCTGCGCACCTCAGAGGCGCTGGCGCTGGGCATCCACCCCCGCACGCCCTACGCGCTGCGCGATGCGGGTGCGCTGAGGCGCCTGGCGCTCGACTTCCATGGATTGACCACACAGATTCCCTACGCGGTGGATGTGGCAGTAAAGCAAGGCAGCCAGCGCCCTCGGCTGGAGAAGACGCCGCTGCGCGTCTTCTACTTTTCTGACACGGCCTGGGAGGAGGGCGTCGTGACCTATCCGCTGGATGACGTGCCGGTACGCATCACCAACTCAGTCAAAAGCGTGGTGGATAGCTTCAAATATCGTCACAAACTTGGGCTGGATATCGCCCTCGAAGCACTCAAACGCTACCGCGAGCGCGACGACTTCGACGTGACCGTGTTGCTGCACTACGCCCGCGTCTGCCGCGTCAAAGACGTGCTCAGACCGTATCTGGAGGTTCTGCTGTGACCGCTAACCTGTCCGCTTCTGTCCACCGACGGTCCCTGGATCGCGCCCGGGCCGAACAGCGCCCATACAACGACCTGCTGCACTACTTCACCGTGGAGCACTTTTTCTACCGGCTGGGCTGTCCGCTGTATGCTGGGCGCCTGGTGTTGAAAGGCACGTTGATGCTGACGGCCTGGCAGGTGGCGTTCCCCCGTCCCACGCGCGGTTTTGACCTGCTGGGGCAGTTGTACAATGCCGTGGAGCAGGTCGTGGCCGCGGTCGACATCTCTGCGAGCAATCGGTGGCGGCGAACTACGAGGCGTACGGGTGCGGTTCACGGCCTATCTGGGCCACGCGCGGGTTCCGATGCAGATTGACGTGGGGTTTGGTGATGCGGTGGCGCCTGCGCCCATCATCGCAAAACTGACCGCCTTGCTGGACTACCCCGCGCCCGAAGTGCGGCGCTACACTCGCGAGAGCGTCATTGCGGAGAAAATGCAGAGCATGGTGGCGTTGGACGATATCAACAGCCGCATGAAGGACTTCTCCGACATCTGGCTGTTGCCCAGCGTTTCGGGTTTGAGGGGTGGGCGTTGCCCGCGGCTATCCAAGGGGCCTTCGCCCGGCGGCAGACGCCGCTGACCGCTATTTACTGATCGGTTTGCCGGCGACTCGGCCAAGCAGACGCAATGACAGGCGTTCTTGCGCCGTTACCGGTTGGATGAAGATGCCACCGTTCCCGCGATCTTGTCCGAGGCCGTGCCGATGATCGCGCCCTTCCTGCGCCCGGTGTTGCAGGCGTTGGTCAGCGGGCAGCCGTTTGATCTCCGTTGGCTGCCCGGTGGGCGGTGGGACAGGTGTTGATGACTGACTCGCTGATACACTGACTCGTTCACTCGCTTCAGACGGTACCTATGACCGAGACCTCTACGCTTGAAGTCTGGAAGACCCGCGTCGCAGCCTGGTGGTGCGAGAGGGGGCGCGACCTGCCCGGCGCGTTGGCGTGTCTGAGTGTGTAGACGAGCTACGACCTGCTGGCCGCCAGCGCCTTTCTGCCGCTGCTGGAGGTCTCTGAACAAGTCTCCGGTCCCGCGCGGAATGCGATACCAAAGCCGCTCCTGTACTCCGCAGCAGTGATCGGTGATCCCGGCCCCGATCGCCGAGGTATGATCCGCTCGAAACGCAGACTATGGTGATACGCACAGAAGATGCAGATGGGATTGCGGGCGGGGCAAGGCACGCCTGCGGCGTACTAATGGCACCAAGCGAGCCCGGAAGGCGGCGGTAAGGTGCTCAATGAAGGCCGTCTTGATCTGGCCCTCGCCCTGCGATCCCTGTATCGGCCGCTTTACCCGTCCGCAGCGCTTCGCGGAAGGTGCCGTTGATCTCTCGCCGGTAGTCCGCGAAGCCATCGACGCGGATCAACAAGGGACGACACTACGCACTCGCCTTGACGCGCGGCATCAGCCGAGTCAGCATCATCGCCAGCCACACGATCACGCCCTGTGCCTTGCCCCGCATCTAATCGGCTTGCACCTACACCAGGTCGCGCGGTT
>PWVB01000051.1 GCA_003562365.1 Anaerolineae bacterium | reverse complement strand
CGAGAACCGCTTGACTCTCGGCTAGCAGCGGTTCGGCGCGTTCGTCACCTAGATCAAGCGCCTTGCCAAACGCCCGTGCGGCCTCAGCCCATTGGCGCCGCTGGCGATGACAGAGACCGAGCCGATAGTATGCGGTAGCATTGTCGGGAGCCAGATGGAGGATCTCTTGGTAGGCGCTCATAGCCCCATCCAGCTTGCCCTGGAGCATCAGGCGGCGGGCCCGGCGCTCTTGGGCCTTTATCGCCATCTCGGTTACCGTTGTCTGAATGCGGGAAGCTCGATCTGCTGTCGGGCCCGTGGTCGGCTTCATCCTCTAGGCCTTGAGTCTAGGAAGCGGCAAGCTTCGGACGCGATGCCCGCTGGCTTGATAGAAGGCGTTGGCAATCGCCGGTGCTGTAGCGATCATCACAGGCTCCGCCAGATTCTTGGCGCCGTAGGGTCCGTCAGGATGGGGGAACTCGATATACGTGCCCTCAATCTCGGGAACCTCGGTGGCGCGTGGAATGCGATAGCGATCGAAGTCCCTCGCCTGTGGTACGCCGTTCTCAAACCGGAAGGCCTCCGATAGCGCATAACCCAGACCCTGGGTAATGCCTCCGTACATCTGCCCGAGTGCTCCCTTAGGATAGAGGATTGTGCCAGCATCGTGGGCGGCCCATATGTGCAGGACCTGAGTCCTCCCGGTTCGCCGGTTGACTTCCACCTCGGCCACCTGGGCGCCGAAGACATAACCAAAATAGGGTTCGCCGGTGCCCTGTTTGAAGTCCCACTCAATGGGGCGGACCTGCCAACGGCCCTGCGCTGAAAGCTGCAGCCCTATCTCTCGCGCGCGATCGACCACCGCTTCAAAGGCTACGGGCTCCTCCGTCGGGCCGACATAGCCCTCACCGTCGCGGATTAATCGGTCGGGGCCGCAGCCCAGAAGATCGGCTGCGGCGAGGTTAAGCAGCTTCGCCACTTTTTCGGCGGTAACGCGGATGGCATTTCCGCCCACGATTGAGGCGCGGGATGCCACGGTTGGTCCGGAATCGAGAGCGGTCTGGGTATCGGGGCGCAGCACCCGGATCCGTTCCATTGCCACCCCCAGTGTCTCGGACGCCAACAGAGCGAAGACCGTGTGGCTCCCCTGTCCGTAGTCCGTCAACCCGCAGGTAAGCGTGATGCTGTAGTCCTCTTCGATTTTCAGCGTCGCCGTGGCGAAGTCCACTCCTTCGCCGCCGAGACCGCTGCCGTGGAAATAACATGCAACCCCAATGCCTCGGGGGCGTTGGATGTCAGCGGCCTGAGCGGCGTAGGCTGCGCGCTTATCCGTCCAGGCAGAGCGATCACGCACCCATTCCAAGCAGGCGATCAGCCCAACCTCCTGATTCAACACGTCTCCCGTTAGCGTGCGATCTCCGGATCGCAGGGCGTTGCGGAGCCGGAAATCGAGCGGGTCTTGTTCCAAGCGCTCGGCCAGTTCATCCACCGCCAGCTCTATCGCTGTTCCGGCCTGGGTGTTGCCGAAGCCGCGGAAGGCCCCAGAATAACCATTGTTGGTGTAGACCGCTTGCGTATCGACGTGGACTGCCTCATAGCGATAAGGGCCGGCAGCGTGCATAGTGGCCCGCCACGAGGCCAGGGGCGTCATTGAGGCATAGGCACCGCTATCGACCAGCAGCTCGGCCTTGGCGGCTTTCAGCTGACCGGCTGGGGTTGCGCCTAGCTTGAGGTAGATTTGCATTGCCTGGCGCTTGTAGGAGGCGACCATTGACTCGGGGCGCGTGAGGATCAGGCGCACGGGTCGGCCAGTCAGCAGTGCTAACTTCGCCACTTGCGCTGTGCTCTGATAGAGGATGTCGTCCTTGCCACCAAAAGCACCGCCCACCGGCGGCTGAATCACCCGCACCTGGTCCGCTGTTAACCCTAGGACTGAGGCTGCATTGTCACGGTTGATGTGAGGGCTCTGGTTGTTGGCGTAGATTGTCACGCCTCCGTCAGGCTCGGGGATCGCCAGCGCCCCTTCTGTCTCTAGATAAGCGTGTTCCTGGTGGGGCAGAGAGTAGGTGGCCTGAAAGACAACCGGCGTGCCATCAGCCTCTTCTGTGTGCGCCAAAAGCGGATCAGGCTCGCTGTTACGCAGCAGGTGCGTGTTGCAGAGGTTGTGTCGCCCTGTTGGCGACGTCTCAGGAATCGGCGGTGACTCAGGATCGAGGGCCCGTTTCATATCGGAAATCACCGGGAGGGCTTCGTAGCGCACCACGATGGCCTCCAACCCCGCCTGGGCGGCAGCTTCGCTCTCCGCTGCGATGGCAACTATCGGCTCGCCGACGTGGCGTACCTTGCGGTAAGCCAGGACATAGGCATCCTTGACCGGCCAACCGAACCTCCCATGGTCCACAAAATCCGCGTGCGTGATGGCGGACTTAACCCCCGGAACCTTTAGGGTGGGGCTTGTATCCAATTCGACGATCCTGGCGTGCGGATGGGGGCTGCGCAGCACCTTGGCGATCAGCATCTCGGGCACGCTGATGTCACCGACGTAGTGCGCGCGGCCAGTCACCTTTTCGGCTCCTTCTACATTCTGGATCCTCGGGTTGCCTACATAGTTGAGTCGGTTCATCTCGTCCTTGTCCTATTTGGCCTGTCGCGCGTTTCGCTCCCGCGCGACTGCCTCAATGGCGTCAACGATCTGCTGATATCCCGTGCAGCGGCACAGGTTGCCGTTGAGGGCTCTCCGGATCTCCGTGCGTGACGGGGAAGGGTTTTGACGTAGTAAAGCCTCAGCTGCGATCAGCATACCTGGCGTGCAAAAACCGCACTGTACCGCGCCGTAAGTCAGGAAGCCTTGCTGCAAGTCGCTTAGCCCGCCATCGGTGCCTCGAATCCCTTCAATGGTCGTGACAGTGTGTTCGGCGATGTCAGCTACCTTGGTCCGACAGGCGCGGGTGAGTCGATCATCCACCAGCACCGAGCACGCGCCGCAGGCCCCGCTCTCACAGCCTCGTTTGGTACCGGTGAGTGCCAGCTTTTCGCGCAGCAGGGTGACCAACAGCATATCCTCTGGGATGTCATCCAGATGGATGGTCTCGCCATTCAGTGTGAAAGTCAGATGCATGCATAGCTCCTCAATGTCAGGATATCGTCAGGGCCAGTGGAGGCTTGACTTAATTAGCACATGTCCCGCCGTCGGCCTGGCTACCTACTCTATCCGTGATGTGCGATGTGGCAATCACATCTCTGATTTTTCCGCTTTAATCTGGTTGACCTGGACGCATCAGGGGTCACCGAATGGCACCGGCTTTCATCAACTCCCGGAGAAGCAGCGTGGCAAAAGAGCCTTTGGGTGCAAAGTAGCGCACCAGAAGGACTCGTTCTGCCTCAAGCTCCCACGTCAGGCCTCCCGGATTGTAGCGCAAGGGGCGGCGCAGTCCACGAGCTTTTGCCGAGCGAAAGTCATCAGGATCTAGCCCTGCATCCGCCAGTATCTTGTCCTCCAGTGTACCGGCCTCGTCCTGAGCTTGCATCAGTTTATGGCCATAGATCGGGCCAGTAGCCGAGATTTCCCAGGCCTCCGCACGAGGACGCTCAGCCTTGACGTCCTTCACGATGAAGATCCCACCGGTATCTTCTTTGCGGGCGACATCGCCTGCGATCACTGTGTTCAAGGTATCGGTCCGAATGCGTTGAGCCACAACCTGGTTGAAAAGTGCAGACTGGAAGGCACTGATGTAGAACCGCGCCATCCGTCGCGAGGGAGGTCGAATGCCTAACGTTCTCAGCGCTGTTGTGTCGTTATGCAGCAGATGATAGCCGACGACGTGGTTGTCACCCCGATTTCCAAAACGCTGAGGGCCATAGGCATTTGGCACCCCCTGGGCTGCTAGAATCGAGAGGATGGCAGCAGCACGCGACTCGGCATCGGGGACACAATCGCGGATGCGTAGCGTGAACCGGTTTCCCCGGAGGTGGCCCGGTCGCAGCTTGTTGCGGTGACGACTCACCCAGAGCACCCGGGCACGATCCAGATCCAGCGCTGCTACCCTCTCCACCGGCACGAAGTGTGCTGAGAGCGTCTGGCGCGCGATAGCGTGAGCATCCTTGAGTCCGGCATAGCTGATCCGTTGCACGGAAATGTTAAGCTTCTCAGCAAGCTGATCTACTAGCTGCATAGTGGTGAGGTTATGCTTCTCCACGCGGAAGTAGGTGTGCTCTCCCTCGCCGCAAGGTAGGTAGGCGGGGACCTCATCCACGATAAAGTCCTCAACTCGAGCGCGAATGATTCCCCCGGTTCCGGGCAAGTCCGCGGTCAGATACGGTACGTGCCAGTTGAGGCGCTGTTCCAGATCTTGCATCTCAGTCGCTGAGCAGGTAGGCGACGAGCAGCTTGGTTGTGGCGAGCAGTGCGTCACGATGCGTGCGCTCGTAGGAATGTGAGGCATCGACCCCCGGGCCAACCAGCGCCACGGCCAGGTCGGCCCCGGCACGCCAAGCGGCTTCGCCGTCAGAGCCGTAGTGCGGATAGATGTCTGCGCGATAGGGAATCTCGTGGGTCTCCGCCAGAGCCTCTAAGCGGCGTCTTAGCGGCAGATGATAGGGTCCGCCAGAGTCCTTGGCGCAGACGCCTACACTGAACTCGTCCGAGTTCTGGTCGCCGCCAGCAGCCGCCATGTCCACCGTCACCAGTTCTTCTGTTGCGGGCGGGATGCCCGTCGCGCCGCCATGTCCCGCCTCCTCGTAGTTGGAGATGAGCACGTCGAGCCGGTAGCGTGGGTTTAGCTCTGCCTGATGGAGCGCTAGCAGCGCTCCGTAGATCGCAGCCACCCCAGCTTTGTCGTCGAGGTGGCGGGATCGGATGAAGCCGTTGGTAACCTCCACGCGGGGGTCCAGGTAGACAAAGTCGCCTACCTCAATGCCCAGATCTCTGGTGGCGTCCCCGCTGCCAGTCCGTGCGTCCAACCGAACCTCGTAGGTCTCGGCCTCGCGCTTCAAGTCGCGTGCTTTGGCACCATAGATGTGGACCGAGGCCTTCGTCGGCAGAATACTGCCGCGGATCCGTTCGCCGCTCCGGGTGACGATGGTGCAGCCCTCCGTCTCCACGGCGTGCCAGTCATAGCCACCGATCTGCGTCAGCAAAAGCCGTCCCGAGGGCTTGATCCTCTGCACCATCGCACCCAGCGTGTCGATGTGCGCTGTGAGCGCTCGTGGGTGGGTCTCGTCCCCAGACCAGGTTAAGACGCATCCGCCTTTACGAAGACGCGCGACCTGCAACGGTAACTCAGCCAGAGCTTCCAAGACGTAGGCCACGGCCTGCTCGGTGTCTCCGGTGGGACTGGGTGTGTTCAGCAGGCCCACGAGGAAATCAACTGTTTCGTCCAGCGGGACTTGCGGCAGTGGCATTGTCGTCTCTCCTTGGCCAGCATAAAGGCGTGGTTGCAGAAGTTAGTATAGCAACATCACTCAGGCCTGCAAGGTCGCGGCGCTTGGCCGATACTCGCTGTCTTGCCGACGTTGCATTCACTATCTGTTAATGTTATCATTCGCTGGAGGGAGGTCGATAATGGAGATGGTGACTTTCGAACCTGCAACTGCCCTGTCCGCCGGCGAGTTGACGCGCCTCCTCAACCGGGCTTACGCTGACTATGCTGTTCCGGTCTGGATCAACCGCGAGCAGTTTGAGCGGATGTGTCGCAATGTGAGTGTGGACTTGGCTCTGTCGGTGGTCGCCATCGACAACACCATTCCTGTGGGTCTTGCCCTACTCTCACGTCGAGGTGCCGAGGGATGGATCAGTGGCGTAGGTGTGCGACCGGCGTGGCGACGGCGTGGGATTGCACAGCGGATCGTCCAGCTCATTCAACATAGAGCACAGGAGCTAGGGCTTGAGCGGCTAAGTCTGGAGGTGTTGGCGCAGAATGAGGCAGCCCTGTCCCTATATAACGCCTTGGCGTTCACCCAATCGAGAACACTGCTGGTTTTGACGCTGAAGAAGCTGAACAAGATGGCTGAGTCGTCAGTAGACATTGGACCGGCAGATCCGTATCATTTGCTGAGTGCTTATTCTCGATTTCACGATGTGGTGCCTTCCTGGCAGCGGGCGTTGCCGTCGCTGCAGAGCAGCGTAGCGCGGTTGCAGGGTTTGGCACTTTGCGAGGATGGTCAGTTGGTCGGCTACTTACTCTACGTGTGCTACTATGATGTTATTGCTGTCCTAGATCTGGCTGTAGATCCGGCCCACCCACGGCGCACTGGGGTTGCGCGTCTTCTGCTTATGACTTTACATCGATCACAGCCTGGCTTGAATGGGCACGTGATCAATGTTCCATCCACGGATCCTCTGCTGGGAGCTTTTCTGGATGTGGGCTACGAGTTGGAACATCGTCAATACGAGATGGTGTGGCAGGTTTCTGCCGATAGCGGCAGGCTGTAGCGCACCTCGCACAATGTGATACCCCACGTTTCATCACATAGCCTGACTTGACGAAGACGCTAAACGTCTTCCGGCCAAAGTTTGAACTTGCAGTATCAGGCGCATCTCGATCAAACTAGAATCCCCACCTGAAATATGGGTGGAGTGTTCGGTTGACGTAATCGCCCGGGTCGCAACCAACCTCGACATCTTAACAACGTCCGGCACGCAGGGGGGATCCCTGCCACCATCGGTGAGGTCACGGTGGCAGATGACCTACGCTTATACGAGGAATTACCTCGCAGATGCCGAAGGTCCTCGATCATCTGGAGACCAGACGTGCAAATGCATGTAGCCTGGCTAGAGAAGGGTAAGCGCTTCTGTTTGTCGAACAGGTTGAGGCGGTTTGCGTCTGCTAATAGGCTATTGTCCTACTAATCTCTCCACTCTTGCCGATTTTGACGCGTGGAACAGTCGCGCTTGTCAGGTGCGCCAGCTATCGTTTGACGTTAGGATAGTTGCTGTGCCCTCTGACTGGTTTGACTGGTCCCAGCCGCCTGCTGATTTGCAGTGTTGCGGCCGGATTCGTAATTCCCGATATATTGTGGGTCATTAGGATAAACGAGATGGGGATTCTGTTGTTGTCCATTGTTCTCGATGTGTCGGCCATCGGCCCTGAGGCGGTAACACTGTTGGGTTTCTGGGGCCGATTGAGAGGAACAGCGGGTCGTATGACTTGGATCTGCCCTCATACTGGAGATCCATCTTGCGTGCAACCAGGATTTTTGTCTGGAGTTGCCGCTATGACCAGGCGGCATCATAAAGCAAACGTGGGACTGAGGCTCATTCGTCTACTCGTCACAACATTGTGCCAGACATCTTGAAAGGGGTGCTTCTCTGTCCATCATCACTGCATCAGCCGCAATATCCAGTGCGCATAATACTCAATCTCGCCAGAATGAGTCCGGCTGTTTGTTATGTAGGCTCTGAGTGGCTCAAGAGCATATATCCGAGCTCTGCAAAGGCACTTACAAGCTCCAACTGACGTCCTGAATATCCGTTTTGATGACGCCCTATGCTCAGCATCACGCACGCAACGGACTAACAGTTGGTTAGAAGGGGCCTTTCAAAATGTCTGAACATTGTGCTACTCACCTTGCTTTTCTTAGCGTTCGTGTTAGAAAGAGACGGTATGCTGAGGGAGCGGAACGTTTTCTGCGACCTGATCTAGCCCGAGAGCTGAGAATCCAAACATGCCCGATCCGACCCGCGACTATCTAGCGTTGCTGCTCAGCCAATATTGGTTTGCTCCACCGGTGGCATTGTGGCGTGCGATAGAGCTACGGGTGTTGGCCGCGGAGAGCTTTCCTCGTCCGATTCTCGATTTGGGCTGTGGAGACGGGCTCATCGCCGAGGTCCTCTTTCAGGATGAGCCCCCTATCGAGGCCGGCTTCGATCCCTGGCTGGATCAACTGAGGCAGGCCCCACGGACGGGGGCCTATCAGAGCTTGCACCAGGCTCTGGGTGAGGCGATGCCTTATCGCAACGAGAGTTTCGCCACTGTGCTTAGCAACTCCGTATTGGAGCACATTCCTGATCTTGCGCCGGTGCTGACTGAGGCCGCCCGTGTTCTGCGTCCTGGCGGTCGTCTGATTGTGACGGTACCGAGCGATGCCTTCCGCCGGTTACTCGCTGGCTATCGGCAGCGGGCGGACGCCGGAGATGCGCAGGGCGCCGAGGCTTACGCAGCTCAGGTCGACCGGTGGTTGGAGCATCACCGCTATCTATCTCCGGAGGCGTGGCGACGAGCGCTATCGGAGGTCGGGCTGGTGTTGAAGCGGACGGCTTACTATGTTCCGGCGCCTGTTGTAGAAACCTGGGATCGGGCTAACACTACCTACGGCGTCTTTCCTGGCCGGGGAACACCGTTCTATCGTTGGTTAGCCTCTCCCCGCTTTAGGAAGCTGGGTTATCAGCGCTGGCTCCGTGGCTGGATTGTGCGGATCTTGAGACGGCAGTGGCGCGAAGCTTACCAGATGGATGTCGCTGAAGCCGAAGTCGGCGGAGGCTTGTTGATCGTTGGGGAGAAAGTAGACTAACTTTATGCCATCTCATCAGGCATCCTCCTCGTCTATCGAGGCTTGGAATCATTTCGTGGCGCGGCACGATCAGGGAAATCTGCTGCAGACAACACAGTGGGGGGCCTTGAAGGCTGATTTTGGCTGGGACTGGGGGCTCGTCGTCACCGGCGATCCGGAAGCTCCCCAAGCCGGCGCGCTGGTTCTATATCGCCAACTGCCTATGGGCTTGGGCACCATTGCCTACGTTCCGCGAGGCCCTCTCGTCAACTGGGATGACGAGGTTGAGGTCGAGACCTTGTTCCGAGAACTCCATAAGGCTGCACGTGACCGTCGAGCGTGGGCGTGTTGGGTTGAGCCCGAGATGACGGAGGCCGCGTTGCCGTCGCAGGACTTGGCTCGGCAAGGCTATCGTTCTTCATCCCGCACTGTTCAGCCGCGCAGTACACTGGTCGTCGATCTCACGCCAACGGAGGAGGAAATCCTGATGGCGATGAAGTCGAAGACCCGTTACAATATCCGGCTTGCGGAGCGCAAGGGGGTGACGGTGCGGGAGGGCACGCTGGAGGATATGATCAGTTTCTATGATCTGATGGAGGAGACCGGGGAGCGGGATGAATTTGGCATCCATGCCCGGGCCTATTACCGTAGGGCCTTCGAGCTCTTTTCACCGGTGGACCAGGTTGCTCTCTTTGTAGCTGAGTATAAGGATGAGCCCTTGGCAGGGCTGCTGGCTTTTGCGGTGGGAGATACGGCTTGGTACATCTCTGGCGCCTCCTCCAATCGTCACCGCAATCGGATGCCGACCTATGCGGTGCAGTGGGCCGCAATACGGTGGGCCAAGGCACGCGGATGTAGCGCCTATGATCTCTGGGGCATCCCAGACTTCGATGAGGAGACGTTGGAGGAGACGTTTACGGAGCGGAGCGACGGACTTTGGGGCGTATACCGCTTCAAGCGTGGCTTCGGTGGCAGGCTTGTGCGCTACACAGGCCTATGGGAGCGCTCCCTGCACCCACTCTATCCCCTGGCAGCCCGATTCTATAGAGGCTTCCGATAATCAGTTATGTTCTGTCAGATCGTGTGAGGCGCCAATGCCGTTTACCTTCGAGCCACTGGACATTCCTGAGGTCGTTCTCATTAAGCCGCGTGTATTTGAGGATGCACGCGGCTTCTTTCTCGAGGCCTACAGGCTTTCGACGTTCACTGAGGATGGGATTTCTGAATCATTCGTACAGGTCAACCATTCACGCTCAGGGACTGGGGTACTGCGTGGCCTTCACTATCAGAAGGCGCCCAAGGCGCAGGGTAAGCTCCTGAGTGTTGTCCAAGGCGCGATTTTTGACGTTGCGGTGGATATACGGAGAGGCTCGCCCACCTATGGACGTTGGGTGGGTCAGATTCTCTCAGGTGAGAACCATCATCTGCTTTACATCCCCCCCGGATTTGCCCACGGATTCTGCGTGATGAGTGAGTGGGCCGACGTGATCTATCAGGTCACGCAAGAGTACGCCCCCGAGCATGACAGAGGCATTTTGTGGAGTGATCCTGAGATCGGTATCATCTGGCCGATCGCTCAGCCACAGGTTTCGTCAAAAGATGCCGCACAGCCGCATCTGCGGGAGGCGGACAATAACTTCGTCTATTCTGGTCCGGGCCGGTAGGGAACAGTCCAAGTTTCCAGGAGCTCGGCTGTCGAGCCCATCAGGCGCCAGCCCTCTGCCGTTGGTGTTGTGTTCCACTCAACCGACCACAGTCGTGCGACGATCACGCCCCCTTCGTTATCCCAGGCCGTTACCATAGCTACCACTCGCGCCGGTGTTTCGTCTGACGTCATCGGACGTGTCTGCACTCCTCCGACGCTGATCCGGATTGTGGTGGCGTAGCCGACTGCCCAGGGTTGATAATCCGGTCGGGCCTGCGCCGCTAACAGTTGATAGGCTCCAGGAAGGTCCCGATCGTTGAGCGCAAGGTAGAAAGCAATGACGGCATACTCGGGAGCGTGGGTCGGATAGGTCTGAGGTCGATCGGCATAGTACCACGCATGGTGGTCGGAAGTCCATCCATAGGTGTCATCTTCCCAAGTATAGACGACATACCACACCAGATCGGGGGCGCCAGAAATACGATAACCTTCCCAGATCTCTTCCTCAAGCCGGCCATCGACGTTCGTGAACTTGACACCGGCATCGCCGGAGAAAAAACCGAGGCGCCGATAGCCTGTTCCCATCCACGTGAAGAGGTGCAGCAAGGTCCGATTTTCCTCGGCGTAGCCAAAGATCGCGATCTCGGGAACACCGTTTTGATTCACATCTCGCACGCTGACGTCACAGGTAGGATACTGTCCGAAGCCGATGTCGGCAGCGCCAGGAGCCGGTGGAACTGGGATGAGAGGGTAGCTGGACTCACCGTCAAATACCAAAGCTCCGAGCCTGGGCCCGGAGATGTCTTCTCGATAGGTCAGGGCCAACCACTCCGGCTGACCATCGGCAGTGGTGTCCTCATAGATCAGGCAGATGAGACGGTCCGGGCCCGCAGCGATCTCTAGCGCTCCTATACCTGTTACGGTGGTCGCCTCAAGTTCGGCGGGACTGATAGTCGGCCACGGTGTGGTTGTCGGCGACGGCTTGAGCGTAGGAGATGGCAGGGGCGGTGCTGGTGAGAGTAGAAGAGGCGTCGGTGTTACGCTCAACAGCGAGGCCGGCGCACAACCAGCTAAGGGCAGCGCGATGACAACGGTTAGCCACAGCAAAATCCAGGAGGGCCTGCGCCTTCCAATCCCCTGCATCCGCGATCGCTCCTCAGTAACAGCAAGGCACGGAGCCCCGTAAGGGGCTCCGTGCTTAACGTACATCCGGGACGTCTAGGCGCTGCGTAGCCGACGCGCCAAGACCATCAACGCAATCAGCAGGAGTGCGGCTCCGATCATCACCGCTTCCCGCATCCCAGTCTGAGCGAGCTCCTGGGCAGCCACCGCTGTAGCGACGGTGGGTGTCGGATCGGCCCTCGGCGTGCTGGTGGGTGTGGGGGTGCGCCGCACCACAGGCGTTGCTTCGTCCTCGGCGATAGCCGCCACGTCACCTTCCTCGGGCGTTGGGGTGCTGGTTGGACCGAGAAGCGGGGTCGCCGTTGGCGTGGGCTCTGCTGTCTCCGTGGGGGCCAGTGTGGCTGTTGGCGTTGCCTCGATCGCTTCAACGGCGGGTGTCTCAGTCACAATTGGCTCCAGCACGTCGGGTATGGCCTCCTGGGGTCGACTCAGCACAAGTGCCCATACGGCGAATGATGCCAGCGCACACACGAGGAGCCCTCCCAGGATGGCCACCGCGATGATAAACGCGCGGTTCTGTCCGTCGCCTTCGGGCTTTGGCTCTTCCTCTTCCGAGAAAATGTCGTCGTCTCCAAAAGCTTCAAATACGTCATCTGACATGATCCGCTCCTTCTTAGATCTGTGCGTCGGCTAGACGGTCGGAAGCCACGCCTCGGCTGATATGAGGTCCCGCTCCATAGCTATTGTAGACAAAAAAATAAAAAGATGCAAGCTCTGCTTCAGAAAGAGCCTCTCCGCCGCGCCAGCAGTAGGTGCCCTTTCGATCGATCCTAAGTCTTGGAATCCTTAAGCTTCAGGGTAGGCTCTTCGGTCTCAGGCTGGATCGGAATCTGCACCCGCTGTTCGTGCAATGAGTGATCCTCTCTCAGGAAGCGTGTGATTGCGTGCAGCGCCGCGCGCACGATTACCTCTCCCAACTCCTCCATATGAATATCGATATAGAGGTGTTCCTCTGGGATGCTCTCATCCAGAATTGCCAGCTCTTCGCGGAAGAACCGGACGAGATGCTCTTCGTTGTCGTCAAGAAAGTGTGCCAGGTCCTTGCGCGCCAGCCGGAAAGCACCATCCCGAAGGAATCTGCGGATTGACATAGGGCTCCTGTTGATCAGAGTAAGCGTTCTAAGTTCACGTAAGGGACTTGGACAAGTTCGTCGTCGCCCAGCGCTACCTCAACACCTGGAAGGCGGGCCCCGGTTTCCAACTGTACCAGCTCCCGCAACTCTCTGGCTACCCGGCCTGATTGACCTCTGGCGTTCCCTCTCAGAATCCGCACCCGGGCCCCAACAGTCAGCGGCGCGTCCAGATCAACCGCTTGGGCGACCCGGGTTGGCATTGGCACAGCGAGAAATGGTCTCTTGATGCGCCATCGAGTGCCGCAATCCGCACTTACCGCAGCTGCACGACCGTCCATAGAGCGCAGGAGCTCGAAAACGGCTCT
>PWVB01000216.1 GCA_003562365.1 Anaerolineae bacterium | reverse complement strand
TCCAGATCTCGTAGTTAGCTAGTTTTGTCAGGATCAGTAAGGAAGGCAAGGGGGTGTTCGAGATGCACCATCTGAAAGTGCGGACAGCGCCGGGCTTGTACTTCCAGGAGCAGTTCGCTGTCTTTGCCGCCAACTTTGTGCGCTGGGCTGCACATTGGCTGACGATCCAGTGTCCGCAGCTCCCGTCAGGTTGGCAAGACCCGGCCCAGCCGAAGGTGAAAGAGCAGGTCAAGGTCGGCGCGCATACGTCGGCGTGGGTTCAGTGGCAGGAACAGGGCTGCTCGTTACGGTTCACGAACGCCAGCATCTTTGCTGGGCGATCTCTTAAGTTGGAAAGACGCTGGGTGGTGCAACTGCCGCGGCCTTTCGCAGAAACTTCACATTTCGGCCAGTTATAGCACTTTGGCCCAGGGTTGCACAAAGCTTACGCTAGCAGTCCAGGTAGGTCAACACTGCGAGAAAAACGACTTGACACGCTCTAGCTTCCAGTTGATACTGTCAGCCGTTTGCGATGCACGACATAGCCTCGAGGCACCAGGCATTAATCGACCGTTGTATACCGTGCCTGATCAAGCTTGATGGAAGCTATCGTACTGGTTGATCTCGGGGGATCGGCCAATCTCAAACTATCTGTTCTGCGTCAGTCTGTCTGGCTTTTCTGCGATGAGGGAAAGGGGGTGATAGCCGTCACATTGATCTGCGTCTAACCTGGCTCTCAACCCCATTCTCTCAACGTATGCCTCTGCATGAATCCTGAGGAGTAGAAAAGTATGCGAACAAGATGGTTGAACACAGTTGTGCTTTTCGCTTTGGTACTGGGCGTGTTGCCCCTAGCAGCTTCCCCTTCACCGGTCGTGGCAAGAACAGACGCGGAATATGAGGCGACGTACGAGGACATAGGCGCCGGTCTTGCCTTCAACGAAATTGAAGGCACCACCGAACCAGCGCTCTATGTCATACGCCTACATGATCCACCCCTCGCCAGATATGAGGGTGACATCGCTGGACTGGCGGCAACGAGCCCGCGTGTCACAGGCAAGACAAAGCTAGATGTCAACGCAGCAGCCAGCGTCGCCTACCTGAGCTATCTGGAAATGCAGCAACGAGACGTCCTCCGCACCGTTGAAAAAGTGCTGGGGCGCTCGATGGATATCGCCTTCCAATATCGGAACGTTCTGAACGGCTTTGCTGTTACCCTCACCCCGGAGGAGGCAGCTCAGATCGCAAGGCTCCCCGATGTCCTGGCAATCTACCGCGACGTGGTGCGCGAGCTAGACACAGATGTAGGACCCGCCCTTATGGGCGCGCCGACCTTCTGGGACGGCGAACTTGGTTTCGACGAGCATCGCGGCGAGGGCGTCATTGTTGGCATGCTGGACAGCGGCGTGAACCATGAACACCCTTCGTTCGCGGCCGTTGACGGTGATGGTTACGAGCACCAGAACCCCTATGGCGCAGGGGTTTACGTAGGGGTCTGCCAGGATGATACAGCACCCGATTACGAAGACATCTGCAACGAAAAACTGATTGGTGCCTGGAACCTCCATCCGGATGCCCCAAGCGCGGTGGACTGGAACAACCACGGCAGCCATGTCGGCAGCACGATCGCTGGCAACCGACACGACGCGGTCTTTCCCCTGGGGACTGATGTCTTCACCCGCACGATCTCCGGCGTAGCGCCCCGCGCCAACGTCATCTCCTATCTCGTCTGCTTCCCCAGCTGCCCCAGCACGAGCAGTGCCGCAGCGGTAGACCAGGCCATTGCCGATGGCGTGGACGTGCTGAACTATTCCATCTCCGGGAGTGACGACCCGTGGAACGACATCGTCGACCTGGCCTTCCTGGACGCCTATGCTGCCGGTATGTTCGTCTCAGCCTCCGCTGGTAACGACGGCCCTGGCACCGGCACGGTGGCCAAGACCGGTCCGTGGAATGCCTCAGTGGCAGCCAGCACCCACAATCGGGTGATTGCCAACACGGTCGACGTCACAGCCCCCACGGAGCCTGCCGAGCTTCAAGGGATGGCTGCAGTACCCGGAACAGGTCCAGGGATTACGGGCAATATCGAAGAAGAGATCATCTGGGCTGGAGATGCTGCTCCGGGTAACATCCGAGGCTGTGACCCCTTCCCAGCCGATAGCTTCACCGGCGCAATCGCCTTGATACAGCGTGGGGACTGCAGCTTCGAGAGCAAGGTCAACAATGCGGACAGTGCTGGCGCCATCGCCACCATAGTCTACAATCACGTCGGTGGCCCACCTATTTCGATGGGCGGTCTAGAGGGCACCCCCATTCCAGCAGTCTTCATCGACCAGGGGGATGGTGAGGCCTTGGCGGACTTCATAAGTAACAACACAGACCCTGAAGTACGGATCAACGCAGCGACCTCGGTGGTGGTCAACGATGCTTGGCAAGATGTCATCGCCGGCTTCAGCTCCCGAGGACCCAGCCAGTGGGACCTGCTCAAGCCCGATTACACCGCCCCAGGCGTAAACATCCTGGCTGCCGGTTTTGACGGCCCCGATGCATACGCCTTCCTGCAGGGGACCTCGATGTCCTCACCCCACGCTGCAGGCGCGGCGGCTTTGATGGTGCAGCGCTATCCTGACTGGTCGCCGGCCGAGGTCAAATCGGCCCTGGCTATGACTGCCTGGCAGGATCTACTCAAGGAAGATGGCGTAACCCCGGCCGACTTCTTCGATATGGGCTCCGGCCGCATCGACCTGACGCAAACGGCCCTGGTAGGCCTGGTGATGGATGAAACCGTCGCAAACTATGAAGCCGCTGACCCGACCATCAATGGGGAGCCACGGAATCTCAACCAGCCCAGCCTGGTGGACCAAAACTGCGTTGACACGTGTTCTTGGACACGGACAGTCCGCAGTGTTCTGGATGTGCAGGCTACCTACACCGCGACGGCAACAGCACCGACCGGTATGACCCTAAGCGTTACGCCCACCAGCTTCACCATTAACCCCGACGCAACGCAGGAGCTGGAGATCACTGTCGACGTCGACATGGAAGAGATGCTGGTCGGCGCGTGGACCTTTGCCCAGGTGCATTTAGAGGCGGTTGATGTCACTGATGTCACCGTACATCGCCTGCCTCTCGCGATCCGGCCGATGCTGGCGAGGCCCGTCCTGATCCTCGATCCCACTGCGCTCGATGTCTCGCAACTGTCCAATACTGTGACGGAAGACGTGCTGACCATCGGCAACGCCGGTGGGCTGGCGCTGGACTGGGAATTTGCCTCGAGCGGCTCGGGGGTGATCTGGGATCAGCCACGTGTAGGCACAAGCGGGCGTATCAACAACTTCTCCGATGCTGATGACACCGGTATCTACCAATCATCGGTCTTTCAGCTCTACACTGATGTAGAGATCGAGACCATCTTTATGGAGGGCTTCGCTTTGGGCACTACCCTGGCCGACGCTACGGGCCTAAACTGGTACATCTACGAAGACGCAGATGGCAGCCCCGCAGGGAATCCGGAAGACGGCCTAAACTTGCATAGCTGGAGCTACACAGCTACGGTGGGCAGTCCCGGCGTAAGCATTACAGATGAAAATATGGCCTTGGATCTAGTTAGCGCCGGCGAGCCGCCCATATCCCTGAGCGCCGGCACCTACTGGCTGCTGGCTTACCCCGACCTTCCTAGCTTTTCGGTAGGTCCCAACATCCTCTATGCCTGGTTCCATAGCGGTACCGGCGTCGGCCAACAGATTGGCCCTGGGGGGCTGCTGGGCTGGCCCACAACCTGGGCCAGCGTACCTCAGGGTCGTGCGTTCCACTTGGGAGGGCAGATCAACTGTGGCTCCGTCGAGGACATCCCCTGGCTGACCCTTGATCCGACAAGTGGGCTGTTAGCACCGGAATCTGCCCAGAACGTGGATGTGACCATCGACTCGACTGATATGGCAGCAGGCATCTACAATGCTGCGCTCTGCCTTGCCACCAACGATCCAGAAAACGAACTGGTTATGGTGCCGGTAACGTTGACCGTGCAGGAGGGAGCAGAGATAGAGATCGCGCCGGCCGTGCTGAGCAGTACACAGCCACAATACTCAGTGCTCACTGACACCCTCACTATCAGCAACACGGGCTTCGCGGATCTCGATTGGGAGATTGAGGAAGAGGATACCGGCATCGGGCTGTTGAGCACAGAAGTACTCTACGACCAGATGAACAACACCACCACGTCTGGCGCCCTGGCGATCTACGACCTCGACGATCCGGAGACTTGGGCGGTGCAGGCCGCTGACGATTTTGTCGTTCCCGCCAACCAGATCTGGCAGGTGCACACCGTTTTCGCCGGCGGCTTCTACGGTAGCTACATCAACCCGCCCCAGGGCGTCAACGTTTTCTTCTACGCCGACGACGGCGGGCTGCCGGGCGACGAGCTTTACACTTATCCGAGCCTCCCGATCACGACAGATGACCAAGGCAATCTGACCATTGATCTGGCTACTCCGGCAGAGCTTACCGAGGGAACCTACTGGGTCTCGGTCCAGCCGCGAATGGACTTCTTTTCGGACGGACGGTGGTTCTGGTTCATGGAATCAGTCCAGACCAACAGCGAGTTCGCTTGGCGCAACCCTGGCGACGGCTACTCCACAGGGTGTGATACGTGGGGTTCTAGTTCCGACTGCGGATTTACTCAACCGGATCTTACCTTCCAGATCATCGGCGAGCGATCCAGCCCATGTCTTGATCTGAGCGAGATCACCTGGCTATCGGTCGATCCGACCAACGGAACCACGATTCCGGGCGCCAGCGACGAGGTAATCGTAGCTTTCGACGCTTCAGATCTGGCTGCGGGCGAGTACGCGGGCAACCTCTGCGTCTTTAGCAACGATCCTGCGACCCCATTGGTCATCGTGCCAGTCTCGATGGATGTGCTGCAGACCTACACACTCGACGTGGACATCGTCGGCGATGGCTCCGTAGAGGTCGATCCGGAACAGAATACCTACCTCTACAGCGATGTAGTCGCGCTGACCGCAACCGCCGACACCGGCTGGGCCTTCAACGGCTGGAGCGGCGACGTCACCGACACCGACGAGGCAATCACCATCACCATCGAGGCCGACACCACCGTCACCGCTACCTTCGAAGCCATCCCCTACACCTTCGACGTTGACATCGTCGGCGATGGCTCCGTAGAGGTCGATCCGGACCAGGATACTTACCTCAATGGCGACGTGGTCACCCTGACCGCAACCGCCGGCACCGGCTGGGCCTTTGACGGCTGGAGCGGCGACGTCACCGACACCGACGAGATAATCACCATCACCATCGAGGCCGACACCACCATCACCGCTACCTTCATCCCGGTGCCCAACCTGGCCGTCACCAAAGCCGTCATCCCAACCGCCGACCTGGATCTGGGTGACACGGTCACTTACACCATCCGGCTCGTCAACATCGGAGAGGGAGAGGCCGTCAGTGTGCAGCTGACGGATACCTTGCCTTCTGGCGTGTCCTTCGCGACCTTCTTCGAGGACGCTGGAGCGTCGCATGCTGCAGGCGTGATTGTCTGGAGCGGTGATCTGGCTGCCGGGGAGACGCTCACCATCGTCTTCACCGTAACGGTAGACGACGACACGGAGCTCTACAACACGACAATCACAAACACTGTCACGTTCACTTCAGACAACGCCGGAGACAGCGACGCTGAGGCCACTTTTGCGGTCAGATCACTGTACAAGCTGGTCCTGCCGCTCATCTTTCGCAACTACGCCATTCCGTAAATCCTATCTGCGCGGCGCCACTCAAAACAGGATCCTGGGACCGGTACCGGTCCCAGGATCCTCGACTTTGCCACCTCAACGCAGGGCTAACACCGTCACGTCCCGCGCCGGCGCCATCAAGGTCAACGTCTGCCCGTCCAACGTCCCCTCCCCCCCCCAGAGCACTTGAGCCTCGCTGAAAGGTCCCCACCCCTCTGCTAACGTCACGCGAGCCAAGCGGTCACGCCGCATCGGGTTTGCCACCCAGAGGTAGGTCCCGCCGTCACCGACATGCAGCCGCGCGATGAGCCGTGGATCGCTGACCCGCACGTGCGGGGTGATTTCAGCCCAGGCGATCAGATCACGGAAGAAGGCGCCGTTACCCCCAGGATCAACGGTGCCGCCCTCCGCACCTCGGGTCTGTTTCGCATGAGTGGCGTGACCGTATCCCACCAGCGTACCGATCAAACGGGTGCGCCCATCACCGTGGGCGTGGTCAACCACCGCCACCTGACCATCAGCGCGACCCGCCACATCGACGTAGCGGCCTTGGATCTCCCCGGTCGTCGGCTCATAAGCCTGCAACAGAAAACCACCCCAAGCCCGCGTGCCGTGTACGTCAAGCTGTAGCTCGTCCAGGAGATCCGGAGTGAACTCAACGTAGCGCTCGCGAACCCCGAAGAGGTCCGCGAGGCCCATTCCCGGCTGCTGAGTTCCCACGTGTCCGTACTCGTCAAAGTAGCCCGGGCAACCCTCGACGATCAGAGTGCCGCCGGCCTCCACCCAGTCCCGTAATCGGTCCGCGGTCGCCGCCGTGAGCGCTACCGGCACCGGCAGGTAGAACACCTGGTAGGCGTCGAGTGTCGCAGCCCACGGAGCATCGATACGCACCCAGTCGGCCTGCACATTGAGGTCGAAGAACCCGCGATAGATCCCCTGGAGCGCTTGGGCATAGACGTCGGTGCTACCCAGTAGCGCGTAGAGAAAACGCTGTGTCTCGGGCACCACCACGATCCCCACTTCGCCCCGCACGGGTCGCGAACGCCAGAGCGCCGCCTGTGGCGGCGCCGCAACCCACTGGGCGATACGGGCGGCCATTGCGGAGCGATCAGTGCGCGATCCGTCCAGCCCGTAGGGCCCAAAGGCGCCGAAGAGGGGGCCGTCGAGCAGGGGGCGCCAGCGGAGGTAGAGCAGGCCCGTCGCGCCGCACATGAAGCTGACCAAGTCCCAGTAACGAATGTCCTCCGGCTCAGCAATACGGCCTGCGTCGCGGGGCTTGTCAAGTACGTTCGGCTGCAACCAGAGCGGCCCGCCATAGGCTTCGGCATGCCAGAAGGGCTTGGATTGCGAAGCGGACCGCACCAGGTCAACCGCGTGTACCTGCTTCCACGGCTCGTCACCGTGACGGCTGGAGCCCCAAGTGTAGCCGTAGATCGCTACTCGGTCGGCGGCTCGCCAATCATCACGCGTGTTGGAGGCCATACCGGTAAGCGTCCCGGCAATCCCGTGGGCTGTGATCGGATGCTCGGGATCCAACGTCCGGATTGTATCAGCGCGCCAATCCAGCTGCTCGAAGGCGTTCTCAATTCGGAAAGCCAGCCAGTCGAGGCAGTCTGGGTAGGGGCCCAGGGTCCGAGGTGGGTTGACGTCCTCCCATGACTCAAAACTGTAGCGGCGCCAGGCCTCGCCCAGGCTGTGCAGGTCGCCATAACGCCTCTCAGCCCAGTTGCGAAAGTCAGCCACCGTCGCCGGACAGTAGCAGACGGCACCAGGGTAGTTTCCCTCGTTCCAGATGTCATAGCCGCCCAACCCGGGATGGTCCCGGTAGCGCATCACTAACGCGCGCAGGAAGCGCTCCGCTGCCTTGCGGAGGTCGAGGTTGTCCAGGCACAGGCCCGGCGCACCGCCCACAACGCAACTGCCGTGCATCGCAGGCCCCAGCCGCTGCCCCGTCCGCGTCTCATAACGGGCGTGGGCGTAACGACGGTAGGCCCATTCCGGCGCCACTGCCACCATCTCAGCGATAATCGTCTTGATCCCTTGCTCGGCCGCGAGATCCAGATGCCGATCGTAGGCCGACCAATCGTAGACGCCCGGCCGGATCTCGATGGCCGACCAGAGGAACCAATGGCGAAAGACGGTGTAACCATCCGCCGCGGCGGTGACGTAATCTCGCGCCCAATCCGACTCAGGGGGATTGGACCTGCGGAAATAGACAGCGCCGTAAGGAAATGATGGCAAAGGATCTGGGGTCATAGTTACAGTCCTCCAGTCTCGACACAAGAAAGCCCGGTTACTGAGTTCGGCGATGCAGCGCCAGGGCACCTGCATTTCAGCTACATTAGTATATCATTGGTCTTGAAACGCACGATAGTCGGTTGTTGAAGGGTTCTGAGTTTGAAACTGAGTCCGCTCGTAACGTCATCGTGGATAGGCTCGGGCGTAGTCTGAGAGCCGCCGGCCATATTCCAGGAACTCTGATGCCTTGCCGTCGGACGTAGCCAGCACGTGAGCCTATCGCCGCCTTGTGATGCCGGCAGGAGCTCAACTCGATCTAAATTGAGTAGATACGCACAGGAGATGAAGGAGGCTCTAGTGTACACCATCAAACAGAGCGGCGACCGACTGACGATCTCACTTCAGGAGCAGTCCGTTGTCGCCGGTATCCGGCCAATCCTGAGCCTGGATGATGGCACTGTAGTGCAACCAATCTGGCGTACGCGTGCCTGGCAAAGTGGAGAGGATGACGCAGGCACATATACAGAGCAGATCAACCTATATAAGGACGCTGCAGAGACGTTGATGCTGACCCTCTACTTCAGGATCTACGCTAGAAGCATGCTGGTCTGGACCACACTGGCAGCGCTGAAAGAGGATCAGATCGGCGTGCGCGCCAAGGGCCTGGACACATACGCGGGGCTGCGCCTGCAGACTGAGGGCCTGGGAGAGGTCGAGGGACTGATGGCGAACTACCTGTACAAGGACTGGTGGACGCGCCCACATTTCGACCCCGACCCGGCACGGCTACCGTCGCGCACGCAGTCACTCGTCTGGCGCTCCGACAATCTATACCACCACATCCTCTGTATCGCCAACGATACCTTCAAGACCGAACTCGGCGGCGGTGAATCCGGCGTGGACGTGCTGACTGCGGCCTACGATGGCGGCTACAGCAACGTCACGGTCCCGCTTTTCGCCCTGTCCAGCGACGCCGACCCATTCGTGTTACCGGAGCGAAATGTGAAAGTCGGTATGGCGGCCCTCGGCACTCCCTATCAGACCCGCCTGCACAAGCGCTATCCCGAGCCCTTTGAGTACCTGGGCTGGTGCAGTTGGGACGCTTTCTACCGCGACGTCTCCGCCCAAGGCATCCTCGACAAGGCCCGAGAGTTCGAAGCCAAAGCCCTACCGGTGCGCTGGTTGATCATCGATGATGGCTGGCTCAGCCACATCGACACCGCTCTGACCGCATTTGAGCCGGATCCGCTGAAGTTCCCGCAGGGCTTTGCACCGTTGGCGAAGGCGCTCAAGGGTGACGGTACGACGGACGGGCACGGTATCTGGTGGCTGGGGGTCTGGCACACGCTCTTCGGCTATTGGAACGGCATCCACCCTCAGGGCGAGCTGGCGTGCACCGAGCGCGCCGCGCTCCAGACCACCCACACAGGAAAGATCGTACCGGCTCCGGACGTTGCTCGAGCCTTCACATTTTGGGATACCTGGCACACCAAACTGCGCAATGCAGGGGTGGATTTCGTCAAGGTCGACTACCAAAGCGGCCTAGTCACCTTCTACCAGCAGGAACTGGCCATCGGCACCGCAGCCCAGCGAGCTCACGCCGCCCTGGAGGCGTCGGTAGGCAAGAGCTTCGATAACTGCTTAATCAACTGCATGGGTATGGCCACCGAGAACCTCTGGCACCGCCCCACTTCAGCAGTCAGCCGTAACAGCGATGACTTCTTCCCCAAACAGCCGGGGAGCTTTGCAGAGCATGCGCTGCAGAACGCCTACAACGCATACTACCACGCGCCCTTTATGTGGCTTGACTGGGATATGTGGTGGACGCGCCACACCCACGCAGCCACCCACGCCGTTCTACGCGCCGTCAGTGGTGGCCCGGTCTACGTGAGCGACCGGGTCGGCGAGACCGATCCAGCCCAGCTCCGACCGCTGATCCTCTCCGATGGACGGCTGCTGCGCTGTGATCAGCCCGGCATGATCACCGCGGACTGCCTGCTATGCGATCCCAGCCGCGTGTCGATTCCGCTCAAGATCTGGAGCCGGGCCGGGGAGGCCGGCATCATCGCCACCGTTAACGCCCAGCTCGATGCCACCGAGGTGCAGGGACACGTCGGACCTGCCGACGTGCCAGGCCTTCTGGGAGAGCGGTTCGTTCTCTACGAGCATTTTAGCCGAACAGCAGAGTGCCTATCCGCGGAGGAGATGCTGCCGGTTACATTAGCACCCAGCGCCGCGGCGCTTTACAGCATCATCCCGCTTGCCGACCCGGTGACGCCTATCGGCCTAGTCGACAAGTATATCGCTCCGGCAGCCATCGTTGACTGGTTCGATGCCGACGAACGGACGGTTGTCCATCTGTTGGATGGCGGGACCTTTGCCTGGGCCGCCGAAGTGCCGCCCGACGAGGTATGCATCAACGGCGCGCCGGCCGAGGTCCGAACGGGCCCAGGCTATTTCAGTATCGACTGCCCAGCCGGGAAGGGCCCGGTTTGGGTAGAGGTATTCTGCCGCAGTGGCGCACCAACCTAGGCGAAGGCCGGTGTGCCCTGGCTCGGATTGGGTGAGCTTGAAGGTTCTTCCGATGTGAACTCGGCATCCAAGGAGGTGAACGATGACAATTCTAAAAGATGAGGATCGGCAGAAGGTCGAGAGGCTATTTGAGGCCGTCGAGCACCCCGTCACGCTGGTGGTGTTCACCCAGAGCTTCGAGTGCGACTACTGCGCCACGACCCGCGAGTTAGTCGAGGAGCTGGCCGGCCTGAACAAGCACATCACGGCCGAGATCCACGACTTCATCGCGGATGCGTCCGTCGCCCAGACCTACGGCGTCGACAAGATCCCTGCAACGGTAGTACGGGGCGATAAGGACTACGGCATCCGTTTCTACGGCGTGCCGGGCGGCTACGAGTTTATGAGCTTATTGGAGGCCATCCGCGACGTTGGGCGCCGCGATCACGGGCTACCCCAGGAGATCTTGGCGCAGCTGGCGCAGGTGGACCGTCCCGTGCACATTCAGGCGATGGTCACGCCCACCTGTCCCTACTGTCCGGGGGCCGTGCGCACGGCACACCGGTTTGCTATGGCCTCGGAGCAGATCCAGGGCGACATGGTGGAGATCACCGAGTTCCCCGAGCTGGCGGTGAGGTACAGCGTCCAGAGCGTACCCAACATGATCATCGACGAGACCGAAAGTCTGCTCGGCGCCCAGCCGGAGAGAGCAGTGGTCAAGGCCGTGCTGAAAGCCATCGGTAAGTAGCGTGTCAATCGCCGGACTGCGCTCCCCCCAGGCCATCGCCGAGCTGGCTCGACAGACGCTTAACCGGGGCGACGTACACGTGTTTCTAGGCCATCCCGCCGTGGAGCTCTGCGACACTACCACCGTCGAGCCAGGCAACAGATATCCGCCAGGGATGTGGACCTCTGAAGTCTCGTTCTGGCTGCAGGTCGGTGACCAAATCCTCACGGCCGACCGCCGCAGGCCAGAGACCATGGATTGGGGATTCGGTGCCAACCGAGGCCCCCCGCTGCTCCGGCGGAGTGCCGGGCTGAGGATGTGGTGGTCACCCACGATCTCTGCCATCGGGGGAGCTAGGGCGCCGAGGGCATCTGCCTTAACCGAGTCGTGATCACGGCCAACGCACCCCGATACTGGGTCGCGCACATCGCAATCCGAGGCGGCGGTCCCGCGGGCGGTGCGCTTCAGGGTCTGCACCACTGGCATATGTATGCAAGTAGCACAGGAAAACGACACCAATTGCCTCGGCGAGATCGCGGGCTCGCTGCTAGGGGCCTATTTTAGCCCAGGCAACGTTGAGGCCCGCTGGTTGGCGCCGTTCAACGAAGGGCTCCGCACCACAGTCGCAGGCTATTATTCCCCCTAGCCGCTGCCGAGGTTGCGTATTTCCCCGCTTCGACCTATCATCAAGCTGCTGAGTATGAGCGTCACCAAAGCTCTGCTGCAACGATCCATTATGATAGGCTAAAAGGGGATCCTAAGAATGACAAGTCAACTGACCGGCTACATGAAGCCGCTGAGCGATGCCGACGCCGCACGCCCCCACGTCGTGGCCCGCTCCTTCAGCGTAGAACACGATTTCGTCGACAGCCAATATCAGGGCATCATCGCTGCCAGCGATGGCAAGACCTATTTCAGTCTCGCCTGCCACGCACAAGAGCACAACGGCCAGTTCTATGCCTTCGATCCGCAGGCCGCCAGCGTGACGCACATCCAGGATCTGGGCGCCTGGTGCGGCGAGACGGAGCATGTCGGTATCCGTAACACCCAGGGCAAGATCCACACGAACATCTATGAGGCGGACGGACGGCTCTATATGGCAACCACTTCGGGTTATTTCACGGAGCAGGTTCCCTATAACGGCGGGCACTTCATCGCCTACGATCTGGACAGCGGTGATTGCGTCGACCTGGCCCGCTATCCGGACGTCAACGGTGGCGGGCTCCTGACGCTTTGCTACGAACCCATCTACCGCCGCCTTTACGCCATTCATGAACGCAACTGCACCCTCGTCTACTACGATCTCGACACCGAGGAGGTCATCACGCTGGGACCCTTCCAGGAAGGACGACAGACGCGGGATATCATCTCGGATGAGCAGGGGAGCATCTACGCCAGTGGGTCACAAGGTATGATCTGCAAATATGACCCTGCGGTGGACCGTATGGCCTGCCTGCTGACGCGGCTTCCCCACGATCCGGAGGCGCCGCAGCCGACGAGTCCAGAACAGCAAGGGTACTGTCACTGGG
>PWVB01000523.1 GCA_003562365.1 Anaerolineae bacterium | reverse complement strand
CCCGCCAGCAAGTCGGAGCGACTACCCCGAGACTGTGATCCCGTTGAGGTTGTCGAGTCCTGGCTGCTACAGAAGCTCGAAGTCTGGGACCGGTTGGGATTGGATCTGGAGCGCATCCTTTTTGATCCAGGGGCGGGGTTTGGGAAGACAGCGCTGCAGTCTCTTGCCCTGCTTCAACATGCTGCGCGATTTCGCCGTCACGGCCTTCGGGTCCTGGTGGGGCACTCACGCAAGTCGTTCCTGCGCAATCTCTCCAGCCAGAATCTGACCGAACGGGATCGAGCGACGCTCGGCGCGTCGTTGCATCTCTGTACGCAAGGGGTGGATGTCATCCGGATTCATGACGTGGGCTTGCATACAGCGACTTATCGAGCCTGGATGCACTTCCAGGGAGGTGGTACAGCTCAGAGCGACATGCCTGCCCCGGTCTGAGCTGTACCTGGCAAGTGGCGATTAGCTGGGCTAGGCGCCGGCTGGAGGCGGGTCATATTTGATGTAGCGGAACCGCGGGTCCTCTGGCGTACCTTCAAGCGCACTGTCTGGAGCCGGGCGCCAGTGAACGACTTCCTCGATCTTGCGTGCCAGCTCGAAGTCCTTGTCGGTAATCCCCTTCGCAGCATGGTTGACGAGTTTCACGACGACGAACGCATAAGAGGCGTTAATATCGGGATGATGCCAGGCGGCTTCGGCAAGATGGCCGACGGTGGCGATCACCATCAACGTCCCCTTCCAGCCACTGGTCCGGTACTTGCGGCGAATCCAGCCGTCCTCGTAATACCAGTTCGGCAATTCTTTTCGGAGTCTTTCGTGGATTTCATCTTCGCTGTAGGTCTTGTCTTCACGACGATCTGTACTCATCCTGTATCTCCTTCTAACGGGTGTAACGCATGGTCTTCAAGGCAGAGATTCCTTCACCTTCTGGCTTGGCAAGATCGGTCATGAGTGACGTCCAGGTCATGCGGTGCGTTCCAGCGCCCTCCCAGCTTCGCCCACTGCCTGGTCTGTATCTGAAAACCGTGTAAGTGCCGACCAAACCCCGCGGTTATTTGCCGCGGACCCTATGAAGGCGATTGCGGCGGTGGGGCGCTGTGGAGGATGCCCCAAAGCTTGGACGGGTCGGTTGCAGAGTCGCGCTAGGCTGACAAGGCGACAGAAAAGAGGTAAGAGGACAATCTCCCAGTCGCGGCTGCGGTTTCGCTGGCCGAGGACGACCACCCGCTGCGGGTGAAGCTCACCCCGGTTCCGGGCTCTACCTTCCGGGCCCTGAAGGACTGGTCGCGCCAGAACTTGGCGCCAGGTTGCACCGTGTGCTCCGACGGCCTTGCCTGCTTCACTGCGGCGACGACCGCTGGGGGTACCCATGAGCCGACAGTCGTCGGCGGCCGCCAGCAAGAGGATCTGCCGGCGTTCCAGTGGATCACCACCGTACTCGGGAATGTGAAGACCAGCCTCAGTGGGGCTTACCATGCCTTTGCGTTCTCCAAGTGTGCTTTCCGATATCTGGCCGCTCTCGCCTACCGGTTCAACCAACCGGCGTTCCGACCTCCCAACGCTCCCGCTGATCGCCGTGATCCACTGCCGCCCGCGGCCGAAACGCCAGACTCAGCGTGCGGTAAAATCTTGACAATCAGGAGTCAAAATGACCGGGCCGGCTCCGAAATCGGATAATATTGACTGAGAGTATTCCCATCCTTCGTTCCTCAAGGGTAAAGCTCATCTGCTCTGCTCATGGTTGCCGGCTTCGCGCTTCCATTGGTGTGGATCCTTCGATGGGCCCCTTTGCTACCGGCGTGACTCGTAGGGGCATTATCACCGAGCGTGTTCAGCGAGTTCCTGGTGTCTGTGGGAACCGGGTGCCGTACACGCTCCCTGGGTTCAGGCTCCTGCCGTTGCTGTGAATGTAGAACCCAACCCTCCTTTTAGGACCGACTTGCTTGTGAGTACCGTGGATGTTGGGTCGAGCAGGCCCGGGATTTTAAGCGTTTCCAAAAAAATCTCTTGAATAGACGGACGAAGGTCTGCAGTGCCGGTGGCTGCTGCGAGCCTAGGACATTCAAACCGTCACATTGTAAACATAGAAACGTGCAGACTGGCAATGGTTCTGGAGCAGGTAGGTAAAACGACCGATACCTAGCGTATTTCTACGGGTACGCAGCGAGCTCGACGAGGCCTAACGTGATGGGTGCGCGGAGCAGAAGGTACTCGAAGTTACTAAACCGGCTGTTGGTAAAGCCACTTTGCAACGGTCTGGCGCCTTGACGGGGGCGCGCCAGTAGAGGCAATTCCTGTAGCCGCATTAGTATGTGCATGCTGATCGTAATCGACATCGCCAGATGTTGATGTCACACGAAGGAATTACAAGCTTGCCCCTTGGGGCTGGTGTCGGAGGCCTACAAAGCACAAGCGGAGATAGCGGATGAATGCGGCGGAGAAGAGCGGCGTGGCATTGATGGTAAGCGCGGTGCTAGCCATAATTTTTGGGATCAACGCCGTAACGTATTCACTCACTTCTGGTTGGCTCTGTGCCTCTTCATTCGGCCATCGCATCACATCCTGATGGATGGCGGTCGCACCAGTTCTCGTTCCTCGATAGCCCCAGATAAGGTGATTATGCCCGCAACACTTTACTGCTGCGCTGCTCGCCCCCTCACTCTTCCTAAAGCCCCTACCCACCACGCTGCCGGCTACCACAGTTCCGACCTTGTCGAATGCGATTGTCCAACCGGACTCGAATTGGTGCCCCTACCCTGGGTGCGGCTGCTGCCGCCAATACAGCCCAACACCGCGGTTTACTTGGTGCTGCGCAACCTCACCGAAGCCGCTCTGCACATCCTGGCCACGGAATCACCGGTTGCTCGTACGGCCGAGTTGTACGAGCACGTGCAGGATGTCGCTGGGATGATGCGCATGCCAAGTCCAGGCCATCGTCATCCCAGCGCGCGGCGAGGTGAAACTGGAGCCCGGCGCGACGCCGGCCCTGTGCCTGGAACCGTTGTGAGCCTAGGGGGTGCTCGGCGAGTGCCAGGCGGTCTACGACTGTTCCCTTACCATGACCCTGGCAACCATCGCGCGGGCCCTGACGCGACCCACACTCGGGGCACTCACCGAGGGCCGCAGGCATCGCCGCCCGGCCTATACACAGGCCTGCATCGACCAGCTCGTCGCGAGTTCCCGCGACGCGGAACCGATCCGACACGACCGTTCCTATCCGCGGAAAACCCATTACACCAGCCCCTTGCCGTTCCCGGGTGCCTAAAGTTGACGATCTTGCCCGAAAGGGTGCGTACACTCGGGAAATTGCTTGCGACAGATGCAAAATACCATTGAAACTTCTCCCCGACGATCGGCACCCATCGAAAGCGAGGATCACGTGAGTTCGCGACCTGGATCACTG